>JBJMQN010000478.1:0-6218 GCA_045802665.1 Myxococcaceae bacterium
AGCTGGCGTTCGGGTATCTGCTCGCGCACAAGGCCGTGGCATCGGTGATCGCAGGCGCGACTTCGCCGGAGCAGGCGCGAACGAACGTGGGCGCCGCCGCATGGAAGCTCTCGTCAGCGGAGCTCGATGCAGTGAAGCGGATCGTCGCCGGACGGTGATCGCCCGGGCTCTGCGCCAGCGCTTGATGGCCGCCGACCCGGATCTGGGGCGGTTCAGGATGGGTGCGCGCGCGACGATCGCGACGGGGATCGCTGCGCTGCTCGTGTCATCGGCGGAGAAGTTCGTCACGGTGCCGGCGACCGCGGTCGTGCTCGCCGCGGCGATGGCGATGCTCGCGACGATCTTCGCCACCGACGCAACGCTCCGCGCCCGCGCGGTCACCACGCTGCTGCTCGTCGTTCCAGCCGTCGGCGCGCTGATCGTCGGAACCGTCATTGCCCCCTACCCGCGCCTCAGCCTGGTCGCGTTCGTCGTCACCGTGTTCCTCGCTGTGTTCGTCCGCCGCTTCGGTGCGCGAGGCACGGCGCTGGGGATGATGCTGTTCAACGCGTTCTTCTTCGCGCTCTTCTTCAGAGCGCAGACCCAAGACCTCGCCGCACTCGTGATCGCGACAATCGTGGCGATTGCGGTGGGCTTTCTCGTGCGCTTCGTCGTCCTGCCGGATCGGCCGAAGCAGATCGTCCGGCGATCGATCGCGGCCCTGAGGGCTATTGCGTCCATTGCGTTCGGGCAACTCGCGGATGCGCTCACCTCGCCCAATCGCGATCGCGCGGAGCGAAGGGTGAGACGAACGTTGGCGAAGCTGAATGAGACAGCGTTGGCGCTTGAGGCGGAGATCGACTCCACCCCTCCCGACGCGCTTCCTGATTCGGTGGCACGGCTTCGCGCTCGCATCTTCGCTCTCGAAGTGGCGACCGGTCGGCTCACCGCGTCCCTCCGCGAGCTGAACCGCATCGCGAACCTCCCCGCCGCCGCGCGTGCTCAACTCGCGGACGCTCTGATCGAAGCTGCGAGGGCGATACAGGGGGACGAAGGAGCGGTCGCGCCGGCGCGAGAAAAGGCTCAGCGCGCGGTGGCGTCCTCTGGCGATGATCCTCTGACGAAGCTGCTGCTCGCGCGCGCCAGCACGGCGCTGGATGAGCTGCTCGAGGTCGTGTCAGGTGCGGCGCCCGGAGAGGCCATGTTCGCGCAGGCGGTCGCCGCACCAAAGCTCACGCCCTCGCCTTCGAAGGGACTCAATCCATCCACGCGTCAGGCGATTCAGGCGGCGCTCGCGGCGGCTGTCGCGATGGCGATTGGCCGCTGGATCTCCCCCGATCGCTGGTTCTGGGCGGTGCTCGCCGCGTTCATCGTCCTCACCCGCGCGACCACCACCGAAGAGATCATCGTCCGAGCGTGGCACCGCGTCGCTGGCACGGTCGTCGGCGTCCTCGTGGGCATGCTGCTCGCGGCGGCCGTGCATGGTCATCCGCGCACGGAGCTCGGCCTGCTCTTCGTGTGCGTGTTCCTCGCGTTCCATTCGCTCCGCGGCAGCTACTCGCTGATGGTGCTGTGGATTACGGCGGTGCTCGCCCTGCTCTACGGATTGCTCGGGCGGTACACGCCGGGGCTGCTCGTGTTGCGGATCGAGGAGACGTTCGCGGGCGCCATCGTCGGCGCGATCGTCGCCGCGTTGGTGCTCCCAACTCGCACGCACAACAAGGTGAGCTCCGCGCTACTACAGCTCCTCGGCCTCTATTCGGAGTTCATGGCGAAGCTCAGCGCAGGGACCCGGAGCGTCGTGCTTCAGCCGGAAGCGCGCAGGTTGGACACGCAGCTTCAGGAGCTCAGGACCGCGGCGGAGCCCCTCTCCCAGAGCGTGTTCACGCTCAGTGGCGATACGGTGTCATTGCTGCACGGCGCCTCGGGTCTGGTGTTCTACGCGCGTCAGCTCGCCGCGCCTGAATGGAACGAGCTGCTGTCGGACGACGTGCGCCAGAACGCAGCCGTGCTCGCGCGAAATTCGTCGGTGCTCCAGAAGAAGCTGCAGGGTGATGCGAAGGCGTCATTCGAGGAGACGGCCGCGCTCAGAGATCACCTTCGGCAGCTCGCCGCGAAGGCTGCGGCCACCAATGGCAATGCCGCGCTCACGGCGATCTGGCTGCGGCGCATGGACGAGCTCCTCGTGGAGATGTGCCGCACGGTCGGACATCGAGGCCATCGGGACTGAGTCAGGCCTCAGTGCTTCTTGCTCACGAACACGTTCCGGTGCGCGAGGTTCACGAGCCGGTCCGCCGTGCTTCCGAAGAACGCCCTGCCCGCCGCTCCTCGCCCGGTGTCGCCCACCACGAGCAGCGATCCACCCACCTGCTTCGCGACCTCCTCCAGCTCCAGCGCCGGGCTTCCCACCGACGTCTTGAACTCCGCCTTCACCTGCTCGCCCACCCGCGCGCGCGCGTCGCGAAGAACCTGCTCCGCGTGCTGCTGCTGACTCACCGCGAGCTCGGACGGAATGGCGAACGACTCCGCGATGAAGACCGGCTGGATCACTGAGACCACGTACAGCGACGCCGAGGTGATCTTCGCCAGCGCCATCGCCTCATCCAGCGCGCGGTTCGACGGCTCGGAGCCATCGATGCCCACCACGTACACAGGCATCCGGTTGTCCTTCACGACGAGCGGCATCCGATTCGGATCGTCGTGCGTCACCAGCACGTTGCGATGCGCGTTGCGCGCGAGCCTGTGCGCGAAGCCGCCGTAGAACACCTTGCCCAATCCAGAACGAGGCCTCGCCGCGGCGGCGGTGAGCCAGATCTCACTGCGCTCGGATAGCTTGAGGATCTCCTCCACCGGATCGCCCCACGCGTGCACCCGTTCGCATTCGACGCGCAACTCCGCCGCCGCGCGTCCGAGGAGCTCCTCGGCGTAGGCGTGCTCGAGCCGCTTGAGCTCGTCCGCGCTCTTCTCCCTCAATGCGGACTTCGGGAGCGGCCGCGAGACGTACGCGAGCACGAGCCCGGACCCCGTCGCCTTCGCGAGCTGCGCTGCGTACTGCGCTCCCGCCACCGCCAGCGGCGTGTCATTGAGTCCCACCAGAATCTTCCGCATGGCCACTCCTCTGTTGATGAAACGGTCCACGGCCAGCCGAGCCATCCCGGGCCATCCCGCGCCAGCCGCGTGGACATGGCTGGGCGATCCGCATCTGGCGCGCGGATCAATCGATTCGCACTCGCGCGCCTATTCGCCGAGCAGGTGCAGCTTCATCCCAGCGCCGAAGTAGATGGAGTCGAGCTTCTGTCCGGTGTTGAGGAACTCGTCCCAGCCCGCGTTCAGGAAGATCGATCGGTAGACCGTCACCGCCGCTTCTCCTCGCAGGTGCGGGCTCGTGCCGTCGCGGCTGAAGTCCCAGGCGTCCGCGGAGATCCGCAAGCGGTCCTCGAGCAACAGCAGGTCCAGACCCACGCCCGGCCGTGACTCGATCACGCCCCCGCGTCCCACCAGCACCTTGTACCGATACCCGAGCATCCCGGTGAACGCGATCCGGCTGTTGAACTCCTGCTCCTTCGTGGTCGTCGTCACATCCAGCGGGCTCGATTGCGCGACCACGGTGCGCTGCGTGGCGAGGCTGAAGGGTTCCGCGACGAGACCCACTCGGAGAAAGCCGTTTCCCGGCGGCATCACGTCCATCGAGAAGAAGCCCTTCACCTGGTCGTGCGCCGTCAGGTAATCCGCGTGCAGCCCGACCTCCACCGCCGTGCTCATCACGCCGGAGAGGTTCTTCACGCCGTCGCTCACTTCATTGAGCGTGCTCTCGAGCTTCTGCGCAGTGTGAGGACTGTCCACGAGCTGCCCGATCGTCCCCTGCCCGCGGTTGATCTTCTCGGAGATCTCCTGGAGGTTTTTCGCCGTCTCGTTGAGGTGATCGATGAGCTCGGGGATCTTCGACATCTGATCCTTGACGTCGCTGGGGCCGCTGCCGCCGGTGTACGTGTCCACCTTCTTCGCCACGTGGGCCGTCGCGCTGGCGAACTTCTGCACCGACTCGGCCGTCTCCTTGAACGTGTCGCGGTTCTCTCCAATCGCCGTGCGCAGCTCGGTGACGACGCCGGAGATGGAGTCGATCAGCTGCCGGACTTTGTCCTGATTCACATCCGAACCCACCGCGTCTCTCACCGAACCGGTGATCGCCACGACGTTGTCGCCGACGGCTCCGAGCTTCGCGATCACGTCATCCAGTGACACCGCCACCGTGCCCTTGATCACCGAATCCTTCGGCAGCACCGGCTTCGACAGATCTCCGGGCGTGATGACCAGCTCCTTCTCACCGAGCAACCCCACGCTGGAGACCGATGCCAGCGCGCCCTCGTGCAGCTTCACGTCCGGGTCCAGCAGGACCTCAATCCGGACCTCTTCGCCGTCCAGCTTGAGCGTGGAGACTTTTCCAACCCGCACGCCGCGGAGGTAGACGGGGGACCTGTCGCGCAAGCCCTGCGCGTCCTCGATCTTTATCCGGTAGTGATCGCCCACGTCGCGGCCCACGCGAACGTTCTCGATCCGGAGGATGAACCACGCGGCGACGATCAGCCCCACCAGCATCACCAGGCCCACTTTGGAGTTCGTGCTCACTGCACGGCCTCCCCCAACTCTTCCGCAGGCCGCAGCGGTCCGTCGACGCGGCCTTCGATGAGCTGGCGCACCTCAGGTAGCGGCAGATCGAAGAACTCCTCCACCGGCGCGTCGGCGACGATCTTTCCGTTCGCGAGCATCACGATCCGGTCGGCAACCTCACGCGCGGTGCGCAGATCGTGCGTGCTCACCACGGTCGTCACGCTGTCCATCTTTCCCAGCGACGCGATCAGCTGGTTCAGCACCGTCACCATCACGGGATCCAGTCCGGCGGTGGGCTCGTCGAAGAGGAGGATCTGCGGCTGGAGCGCAATCGCCCGGGCAAACCCGGCTCGCCGCCTCATTCCGACGGAGAGCTCAGAGGGGCGCTTCGCGCTCGCGGCGCCAAGGCCCACGAGACTCAGCGAATGCTCCACCATCTTGCGGAGCTCGTACCCTGAGGCGCCCGTGTGCCGCCTGAGCGGGAACGCCACGTTCTCGAACACCGTCATCGAGTCGAACAGCGCGCCTTCTTGAAAGGCCATTCCGAAGCTGTTTCGCAGCGCGTTGCGCTCCTGCGCCGTGGCCGCCCAGAGATCCTGCCCGCGCACGAACACGCGGCCCGAATCAGGGGTCAGAAGGCCGATCAGGTGCTTGAGCAGCACCGTCTTGCCGCAGCCGGACGGCCCCATCACCACCACGGACTCGCCCGCGTGGATGCTGAGCGAGATCCGATCGAGCACCGTCTTCCCGCTGAAGCACTTCGTCACCTCGTCGAGCCGAAGCTGCTCTGTGTTTCCCGTCGCCACCGTCTCACCCATCCGTTCAGAACATGAGGCGGGTGAGCAGAAAGTCGCTGACGATGATCGCGAGGCTACCCTGCACCACCGCCTGCGTCGTCGAACGGCCGACTCCCTCTGCCCCACCCTTTGCCGAAAATCCGCGAGCGCACGCGATCAACGTGAACGCCAGCCCGAACACGAACGCCTTCACGACACCGCCCAGCAGGTCGTTCGGGTTCAGGTTCACGAACGTGCTCTGGTCGTAGTCATCCGAGTTCGCGCCGAGCAGCCCAATAGACACCGCTCTCCCCCCGAGGATCGCTATTGCGTCCGCGATGATGGTGAGGATGGGCATCATCGTGACGCCCGCCAGCACGCGCGGCACGAACAGGTACTGCACCGGCTCGGTGGACATCGCGACGAGCGCGTCGATCTGCTCGCTCACCCGCATCGTCCCGATCTCCGCGGCCATCGCTGAGCCACAGCGTCCGGTGACCATCAGCGCGGTCAACACCGGCGACAGCTCACGCATCACCGAGAGCGCCACGATCGTGCCGACGAAGATCGTCGCGCCGAATCGTTCGAAGCCCTTGTACGTCTGGAGCGCCATCACCATGCCGGTGAACAGCCCCGTCACGATCACCACCGGCATGGACTGCACGCCGAGCCGATACAGCTGGCGCGTATACTCGTGTCCATCCCAGGGCCTACGGAAGCCCAGGCGCACCGTCTGCGCGAGGTACCGCCCCAGCTCCCCTGTCTGCTCGAGAAAGCTTTCGAGCGCGCGCCCCAGTCGTTCGAGCATGGCCATCGTTCCACCGGCGCAGTGCACGTGAGGGGCCAGCTCCCACC
>JBJMQN010000479.1:0-12868 GCA_045802665.1 Myxococcaceae bacterium
AACGGGAACAGCTCGGTGTTGACGCCGAGCAGTGGCACCGCCGTGACGTCCACGACCACCTCGTCGAACAGCGCGCAGACGGTTGGCGCGAACCCGACGACGGGTGTGGCGAGTACGACGCTGGGCACGACCGGCAACGGCGGCTTCACGAACGTGAACGGCACGACCTTCATCAACGGCTCTCCGAGCGGAACGGGCGGCGCGAGCACGCCTCCGAACGCGACCGGTCAGCTCACCGATCTCAACAACGGCGAGGGTAGCGCCGGTGGCCTCTCCGACAGCGTGCGCCCGGCGAACAGCAACCCTGCTGCGCCACTTCCGCCGACGGTCCGGCCTGCGAACGCCGACCCCGCGGCGCCGTTCCCTCCATCGCCCAGCACGCTGTCCGCGAACGTCCTCACGCCGTTCCCGCCGACGGTGCGACCGGCGAACTCGAACGCCGCGCCGCCGGTGGACATGCTGTCGCCGGTGAACGCGAACAGCCCCGCGCCGGGCGTCTCCAGCTCGCAGTTCCCGGGGCTGACCGCGTCGTCCACGAACCTGCCGGTTGACGTGTCGACGACGGGGACCGGCTCGGGCGTCCCGGGCTTCGGCACGAGCAACTCGGGCACCAACAACGGCGCGGTGCCGGGCTTCGGCACGGCGAACACTGGATCGAACGCGGGCACGAACAACGGCTCGGTGCCGGGCTTCGACACCGCGACGAGCTCGAACACGGTGGCGGGCTTCGGCACGGTGCTCGGCGGGACGTCCGCGCAGGGCACGGGGCTGGGGACGGGCATCGGTGGATCCGGCGTCGCGACGGCAACCGCGAACACAGGCCTCAACTCGCTGCTGCCGACTTCCGGGTTGGACGCGGCGAACATCCCGGGCTCCAACGGAGCGTTCGCGGGCCTGCCCGTCGTGGGCGGCGCGGGAACGTTCCCCGGGCTCACCCCGAGCAGCGCGCTGGGCGTGGGCGGTTCGGGCACCGCGGCGGGAATCGGGACGACGCCGACGCTCCTTCCGGGCAACGGGTTGAACCCGGCGGTGCAGGGGCTGATCCCGGCCGTTGCGCCTGCGGGCAACGCTGGAGCGGTGCGCTGATCGGCTGAACGGCCCGCGCGTCCAACTTGCCGCTCGCGGAAACACGCACAGCCACGGGGGTTTGCGTGCTGGCCGGGCAGAAAAATTGCCCGGCCGCAACGCGCCTGTAGCCTCTTCTACATGGCCCTGCTCCTCGGGACGTCCACGTTCTCGCCGCGCTCCTCACCGGAGAGGGACCCGGTGCGGGAAGCCGCTGAGCGCCTCGCTGAGAAGCTCCCGGATCGCGAAGACGCGAAGGTGCTGGTGGATTTCCTCGAGGACGATCTCCGCGAAGGCCTCGACGCCGTCGCCGACATCGAAGCGCACTTCACCGACATCCTCGACACGCTGCGCGGGGACAAGCTCGCGCCGATCTCGCTGCTCGAGTGCGCGGATGATCTGCGCGCGCTTCAGCGGCTCGAATACCTCTCCGTCGTCGTGAGCCAGCTGCGGCGTCGGCTCTCGCAAGCGGCGGGCAAGATGCGGCACCCGCGTTCGCCCTGATCCGTCAGGCGAGCTCGCTCACCACTTCAGCGACTCTTTGCCTTCAGCCTTCTTGCTGCCGTCCGGCCGCGAGTAGCTGACCAGCGTCGCTCGCACGGCGCCGAGATCGATCGCGCCCACCGCGACCAGCGGGAGCCGCTTTCCGTCGTCGCTGATCCAGATGTGGATGTCTCGGCGCATGGACGGCATGTCTCGCCGCACGGCGACACCGGAGAGGTGCCAGGCGTCGAACTCGCCGACCTTCGACGAGATGTGCTCCTTGCCTTCGACCTTGCCGAACACGCGCCACATCTTGCGGATGCCGTACGCGTCGAAGCAGATGCCCGCGTCCTGCTTCAGCGGGATCTGCCGGAGCAGGTAGATGGCGCCCGCGACGTCCAGCCCGTCGTTCGCGTAGCGGAAGTTCTCGCTGCCCGCGCGGTCCGCGACCTTGTACGAGAGCGCCGCCGAGCGCGCCTTCTGCTGGAACGCCACGTCCGCGTACTTCGCGACCTCGTTCTCCACCGTGTCCTCGGTGTAGCGGACCGGGCGCAGCGTCTTCGGGTTCAGGTAGCTCGTCGCGGTGCCGTTCACGCGGCGGACCTTGGAGAAGAACGTGTTGGTCTGCGCGTGCGCTTCGACGGGCAGCGCGCCGTCCTTCTCGTGGAGCACCGTCAGCGTCAGCTTGCCGGCGGTGGCGCCCATCGCGTCGAGGTCGTACTCCAGCACCTCACCAGGCCCGAACGAGAGCGGCGTCTTTGGCGCAGCGAGCGCCATGCACTCCGCATCCGAAGGAATCTTCAGCGGCGGCGGCGGCTTCGGATCGTCGGCCCACGCGGCCGTCGAGAACACCAGCACCAGCGCGGACAGGAGAGAGGTTTTCATGGTCTTCACTCTGAGACGGGCCAGCGCCGAGCGTATTCGGACCCCGCCCACCGCGCGTTGATCCCCAGTGTGAGTTTCTCTCGCATACCGCGCCAGCTCGTCTCGTCGCGGCGGATGTCGTACCCGGATTTGATGACGGTTTTCACTGCGTCGCGCGCAGCCGCTCCGTCCCCCAGCTTGTCGAGCAGGTGGGCGTACTCGTAGTCCTCGAGGCCGTCGCGAATGGCCTTCAGCCTCAATGACTCCACCGGATGGTTTTCGGTTCCGCCGATCCGCGCGGGCGTCCCCGGATAGAAGAGCGTGCCGTCGCCGTTGCCGCCGAAGTCCCAGAGGCCGGTCCACGGGTCGCGGACGTTGTAGGCAAAGACGGTGGAGAAATAGAGCTCGCCCTGAACGCCGGTCAGAAACGCGAGCGGCCCCATCGCACGGTTCAGCGCGATCGGATGATCGACCATGTACGAAGGCCAGCCGCTGAACGCCTTCTCGACGGCGGGATCCTTGATCGGCCCCTCATCGCAGCCGTGCGACATACAGCTCTGGTACCACCACGCGCGCCGCGGCCCCAGCTGCGCCTTCAGCGACTCCATCGGTTGGACGTTGTTGCAGGTCTTTGGGCCTGGCCGCTCGAAGTAGCAGTTCATCACCGGGCACAGAATGTCGGTGGAGTCTTTCAGCGCGTCGGTGAGCGGCGCGGTGACGAGGACCGGAATGCCGCTCGCGCGCCGGACGGTCCTGGCCTGCGCGACGACTTTGGGGAAGTCAGCGGGTTTCGGCTCGTCCTTCGCGTAGAAGAACAGAAGCTGCGGCCAGCTCTTGTGGAGGAAGTGGTCGCGGAGGGCGGCGTAGTACAGCGCTCGCTGATCGTCGGTGAGCTTCGGGTTGTCGCGGACCTCCGCCGTCGTGAAGCGCGCGCCAGAGGGAAGGGCGGTGCCGGAGAGGAACGGCTCCAGCTCTTCGTCGTACGCTCGGAAATCCACCTTCGCCTTGCCGCCCTCGAACTTCACCGGCAGCGGATCCATCCCCATCCCGTGCAGGCTGATGCGGTGGCGCAGCGCGGACTTCGCATACTCAGAGAGCAGCGTTCGCGCCTGCGGCGAAGTGGGGTCCAGCCCGTGGCCCTTCGCGAGGCTGTAGAGCGAGATGCCGAAGCTGTTGGGGAGGCTGGACGTCGGCGGGATCGCGAACGGCTGCACCGTGAGGCTGAGCGGCAGCTTCAAACGCCTCGCGCCAGAGGCCACTTCCATTGTGGAAGTGTACTTGCCGGGCTTCTGCTTCAGCGGAACGCAGAGCTCCACGTAGTAGACGAGCGGCCGGTCCGCCTCGGAGTGCTGCGCGGACCCGGGCAAGAGCGGCCGCAGCGGGTCCGGCCACAGCCCCACCGCGCCTTCGCTGTTGGAAGGCGTCTTCACCTCGATGAAGTCCTCGACGAAGAGGGACGGCGCTATCGGCGCGCCCGTATGTGGCGAGGCGCCTGTGAGCGGCGGGACGGTGAGCGTCACGTTCGCGTTGTCTTCGCCGACGCGGATCTGCACCGCTTCGCACTCGCCGCGCGCGGCGGAGAGCTTCGCATCGGGCGAGCCGACGAATTCGCTGCCCGGCCGGACTTTGACGAACGAAGACAGCGCGACGGCCAACGGCTTGTCCGCGGGCGCCGCCGCGACGACGACCGAGAGGATGAAGGAGATCACCGCGGGGCTCCCGCGCGTGACGACCTACCCGTTGTTGCCGGAGTTCGCCGCGAAGCTCTTCCCTTCCTTGTACTCGACAAGGTTGGCCTCGATGGTGCCGAGCACCAGCTCCGCCTGCAGCTTCACCAGCACGTGCGCGGGGTCCGTCGTGAAGTACGCGTTGATATCCCGCTGCGCCTTCATCTTCCCGGAGAAGTCCGTGGTCACGTTCACCTTGAACACTTCCTTCGAGCCGAGCTCCGTGTCGATGGTCTCTTTGCCCACCACCTTCGCGGTCATGTTGAAGCTCTTCACGCCGGTGAAGATGGGCAGGCTGAACTCCTTGCCCACTTCCAGCGGCTCGTTCCGAAGCGCGAACGCCGCCGACGCCACGTCGAGCGCGCCCTCGTCCACGTCGTGATCGCTGGAGCGTTCATCCCCGCCTTCATCCTGCTTGGTGACGGTGGCGCGCTTGCTCTTGTGGTCCACGGTGATCCGCTGACGGCGCTTCTTGCTGCCTTCGTCCGCGAAGAGATCGTTGCCCATGGACCGCTGCGTCTTCGGATCCCAATAGGTGATGAATTTGTCGCGCACCGGGTAGACGCGGAAGACGCTCTCGGTCTTCGCGAGCGCGACGATCGGCCACACCTTGCTGCCGAACTGCTGCGTGTCGCTGCCCACGGTGACCGTCGTGGTGCCTGCGGTCATGCCGAGGTACTCGACCTTGAAAGTGGACTGTTCCCCCGGACCGAAGACCGACTTGATGGTCTTGTCCTCCGCGGAAGCGGCCGTCGCGAAGAGCAGCGTCGCGGCGACCAGCGCACCGACGACCAAGCTACGATCCGTCATCTTCGTCATCATCGCAGTCTCCACTCGCCGGGGCGCCGGTTACGCCAATGTAGGGAGCCTTCGTTGGCTCGCCAACCTGCCTGCCCGACACGCCTGTCGTGTGGGCCGCTGACTTCGACGTCAGCTGCCATCCGGCATTCAACATGTGGGACTGGCGGCGCGGGTGTCGGACCCGCTAGAACGCTGCCGCCTGCCGGACCTGCCTGGTGCTCCGGTCGCGTCGCCCCTTCGGGAGTCCCAGTTGAATCAGCGCTTTCTGCCGTTGCTGCTGTCGGCATTCGTCGTCGCCTGTGGTGCCCCGAAGAAGGACGACTCGCCGCCGCCTGCTCCGAAGATCCACACGAGCTATCGCGTCGTCAGCGGCGCGTCGATGGGCGCTATCGGCACTGGCGCGTTGACCACGATGAAGCCGGACGCGTTCGACGGCAGCGCCATGCTGGGCGGGACGCTGGATGCCGCGCTGCTGCTCCGGTCGATGGATCAGTTTCACCTGGGCAGCTTCTGCACCCTCGCGGAGCTCGAGGCGATCAAGGCGCAGGATCCGAACAAGCTGAACGATCCGGCGGCGGTGACCCCGTGCATGAAGCGGCCGGCGACGATCAAGTGGGAGCACAGCCAGGACTTCAACCACTGGGTGACCACGACGAACGGCGGCAGCTTCAACCGGAACATGTACCTCGACATCTTCGAGGATCTGACGCTCGCGTACGGCAACGCGCTGTACGAGAACCCCGCGTCGCCGTTCGCGCCGCCGGGCGTGGACGCGCTGCGCATCTACCAGAAGCCCTCTGACTTCTGCAGCAAGCCCACGGTGGTGAAGGGCCTCCGCAACGCCGAGTACAACCCGAACGGGACCTACGACTCGATCACGTTCTGCGACGGGCAGCCGGAGATCTGGTTCTGCGCGGGCACCAACGAGATCGTGGATTTCTGCAGCGACCCCGCGAACATCGCGAGCCCGCTGAACGCCACGCAGGAGACCGCGTTCGCGACGAGCTACTGCGCGGCGAAGGGCGGGGCGGTGAAGGCGAGCAAGGGCGAGCAGCCGCTGATGGTGCTCGACAACTGGGGCAAGGTGGACGCGTGCCGGCTCGCGACGCGGCCGTTCCCGGTGGGCCTCGCGGTGGATCTCAACGGCAACGGCCGGCGCGACTACGGCGAGCCCATCGTGAACAACGGCCAGGAGCGCTTCAGCGACTTCGGCACCGACGGCTGCGAGGACAGCAAGGAAGACGGCCACGGCGGCTGCACCGGAGCGAACGCCTCCGGCGATCCGAACGGCGACGACTACGACGCGGACACGAACCCCAACGGTACCGAGAAGGATTGGGTCTTCGAGCCGGGCGAGCCGTTCCGCGATGACGGGCTCGACGGCGTCCCCGGCACGGGCGACTTCGGCGAGGGCAACGGCCAGTTCGACCTGAGCTCCGGGCGCCGCCGCCTCTACGAGCGCGACATGCGCACGATGTACAAGGGCCTCGACGACACAGGGAAGAAGCGGCTCAACATCTACGTCGATGGCGGCATCCGCGACGTGTTCAACCTCGGCCTGATGTCGAAGCAGTTCTTCGGGGTCGTCGCGAAGTTCGCTGGCGACAACGCGGGCAGCTACCGCGACTTCAAGGCGATCCCGGGGATGCTGGACCGGCGCGGGCTCTTCAATCCGTGGCTCGGCAACTGGCGGCAGGCGCCGAAGAACATCTCGGTGATGTACGGCAACGAGACGCCGTCCGATCAGGACCGGATCAACGGCGAGGGCGATCACGTGGGCGACTCGCAGCAGGCGGTGGATCGCTTCGCGACGCTCTTCGGCTGGATGGCCTCGCAGTGGCCCACGCTGGCCAAGCCGTCCACGACCGGCGGCAGCGACATCAACTCGCGGCTGCTGACGGATCAGTGGTTCCAGTCGGCTGCGCTGGGTGCGAAGCGCGACTACGCGATCTATCTGCCGCCCGGTTACGACGCGCCGGAGAACGCGGAGACGCGCTACCCGGTGGGCTTCATCCTCCACGGCTACGGAATGGATCCGTCCGGCATGGCGGCGACGGCGATCATCGCGGACCCGCAGATGAAGTCCGGGATGCGGCCGATGATCCTCGTCTTCCCGTCGGGCCGCTGCTGCTTCCGGAAGCTCAGCACCGGCGAGCGCGACTGCCGCGAGAACGACGACAACGGCAACTCGATCGAAGGACAGGCCGGCTACGCGCGCGAGTGCAACAGCGGCAGCTTCTTCTCCAACGGTCAGGGCTACGAGAGCCAGTCCGGGATCAAGTACGGCGACTCCTTCTTCGAGCTGATGCAGGAGGTGGACACGAAGTACCGCACGCTCCAGCCCGCCGAGGTCGAAGCCCGTTGAGCGAGGAGAAACCGAAGACACCGGCGACGACGCCGACGGAAGTCGCGCGCGTGGACGTGAAGCGCGTGACGCCAGACCACCTCGTGCTCCAGGACGCATTCCTGAAGGGCTGCGAGCTGGTGAAGGCGATGGGCGAGGAAGCCGCGGCGGCGCTGATGCGTCGTGGCACGGCCAGGCGTTACAGCCCGACGGCAAGGATCTACACGGCGGACGACGACTCGGGCGCGCTGTACCTCGTGCTGAAGGGCGAGGTGAGGTTGTTGCGCAAGGGGACGCAGGCGGAGCTCCGCGTGGCGCGGCGGGGAGAGATCTTCGGAGAAGGTGGAACGCGCACCTGCTCCGCAGTCGCGGACGGGGACGTGGATGTGCTGGAGTTGCCGGCGAGGGCGGTGGAAGAGGCGGGTCAAGCGGCGCCGAAGCTGCGGGAGTATCTGACCGCGTTGGAGAAGAAGCACGCCTCCGCGACGGCTGAGATGGATGACTTTCTGAATCGCTGGTGAAGGGGTGACCCGTGCCGAGCAATCAGTACGACTACGACAACGACGACAAGGACAACGACTCCGGCAAGAAGGTGATCAAGGAGTTCGACTGCCCGTCGTGCAACGCGAACAACCCGAGCGAGCCGCTGCAGGATGGCAGCGAGGTGCTCTGCAACTACTGCGGCACCGAGTACAAGGTGACGATCTCGGATGAAGGGAAGATGAAGCTCAAGGAGATGTGATTCCTTCGCCGGTCAGCTTCAGCGCTTTTGCCGCTCTCCGAAGATCGCGGTTCCGACTCTGACGATCGTGGCTCCTTCTTCGATCGCGGCTTCGAAGTCGGCGGTGGTTCCCATGGAGAGTTCTTTGAGGCCTTCGGCTTCGGCGAGCTTCTTCAGCTTTCGGAAGTACGGCCTCGGATCTTCGCTGAGCGGCGGCAGCGACATCAGGCCCACGGCTTCGAGGTTCGGGAGCTTTCGGATCTTCGCGAGGAAGTCGGGCAGGGCGTCTGGTTCGATCCCACTCTTGCTCGCCTCGCCGGCGACGTTCACTTCGACGAAGCAGCGCAGCAGCTGCGTTCTCTTCTTCGAGAGCTCCTCCGCGACGTCGAGACGATCCAGCGCGTGGAAGGCGTATGCGGCTTTCGCGACGTATTTCGCTTTGTTCGTCTGCAGCGGACCGATCGCGTGCCAGCGGAGATCCTTGAGATCCGCGAGCTCGGCGGCTTTGTCTCGCAGCTCCTGCGCGTAGTTCTCTCCGAAGTCGCGCTGGCCCGCGGCGTAAGCGTCCCGGATGAGCTGCGCGGGTTGGAGCTTGGAGACCGCGAGCAGGGTGATGTCGTTCGGACTACGGCCCGCTCTCTTCGCGGCGGCGTCGATTCGCGATCGGATCGTCTGCAGATTCTCCGCGATCACGACTTGCTCCACGGCAGGGGAAAGCCAGCCCGTTGCAGGAGCTCGAGCGTCTCGGGCACCGGCAGGCCGATCACGTTGGTGGGACTTCCCTCCAGCCGTTCGACGAGGAACGCGCCGATGCCCTGCACCGCGTAGGCGCCGGCCTTGTCCATCGGCTCGCCGGTGGCGACGTACCAGGCGATTTCGTGCGAGCTCGCTTTGCGGAAGGTGACCTTCGTCTCCACGAGGATGGTGTCGTGCGCCGCGCCCGCCATCGCGACGCCGGTCATCACTTCGTGCTGCTGACCTTGCAGCCGCTGCAACATGGACTTCGCTTCGTCCGCGCTCTTCGGCTTGCCGAGGATGTCCTTGCCGAGCACCACCGTCGTGTCCGCCGCGAGCACCAGCACGTCCTTGCGATCGATGCGCTTCGCGACGGCGGCGGCTTTCTCCCTCGCGAGCCTCTTCACGTACCCTCTGGGTGATTCTCCCGGGCGCGGCGTCTCGTCGATGTCCGAGGTCTCGACGGTGAAGCGGAGCCCGACGCGTTCGAGGAGCTCTTTTCTCCTCGGAGAACCGGATGCCAGCACCAGCGTGATAGAAGGTGAGTCGTTCGACATGCGAGCGCCTGCCCCTTAGCAGATATGAATCCCTCGGACCTGCTCGGCGCTCTGAAGCGCACTGTCGAACAGCTCGCTGCCTTCAACGAGATCGCGAAGGCGCTGACTTCCACGCTGGAAGTCAGGGAAGTGCTGCAGCTGGTGATGGCGAAGGTGTCGGAGATGCTCCGGCCCACGAACTGGTCGCTGCTGCTGTTGGACGAGAAGACCGGCCAGCTCTACTTCGAGATCGTCGTCGGCGTGGGCGCGGACCGGTTGCGGCAGATGAAGATCGCGCCGGGCGAGGGCATCGCCGGTCGCGTCTTTCAAAGCGGCCAGCCGGTTCGAGTTGACGACGTCTCGAAGGATCCGAGCTTCAGCCCAAGGTTCGATCAGGCGACGGACTTCGTGACGGCCTCTGTCATCGCGGTGCCGCTGCAGTGCCGGGGCAGGGTGCTCGGCGTGATGGAGCTCGTGAACGGGCCTGGGCTGCCGCAGTTCACGACGGAGGATTTGCAGGCGGTGATCGCGATTGCGGACTACGCGGCGATCGCGATCGAGAACGCCCGGAACTTCTCGCGCGTGCAGGAGCTCACGATCACCGACGAGCACACCGGGCTCTTCAACTCCCGCCACCTGCGCGCGCTCCTCCCCGCCGAGGTCGAGCGCAGCAAGCGCTTCAACCACCCGGTCTCGCTCCTCTTCATCGATCTCGATCGGTTCAAGCAGGTGAACGACACCTACGGTCACCTCGTCGGGAGCGCGCTGCTGGCGGAGGTGGGCGAGCTGCTCCGGTCCTGCATCCGCGGCGTCGACTATGCGTTCCGCTACGGCGGCGACGAGTTCGCCATGCTGCTCATCGAGACGGACTCCGGCGGCGCCAAGGCGGTCGGTGAGCGGGTGCGGGATGCGTTTCGCGGCCATTCGTTCCTGAAGCCGCACGGTCACGAGCTCAAGCTGACCGCGAGCATCGGCGTTGCGACCTATCCGCAGGACGGCGAAGAGGCGGAGGATCTCATTCGCGCCGCGGATCAGGCGATGTATCGGGTGAAGAACGCCGGACGCGACGGCGTGCAGAGCGCGACGTAGAACCCGTTACCGCGGCCGCTCCAGTGCGCGTAGCTTCGCTCGCATGATCGAGCACTTTTCTCTGCGCTGCGCAGACTCGAAGAAGAGCCGGAAGCTCTACGAAGCCGCGTTGAAGCCGCTGGGCTACGTGGTCTCGAAGACGTACGGCGACGCGTTCGGCTTCAAGCAGGGCGGGCGCCACGACTTCTGGGTGACCTCGGGCAAGGTCGCGACGCCGAATCACGTCTGCTTCACCGCGGCGACGCGCGCGGATGTGGACGCGTTCTACAAGGCGGCGATGAAGGCGGGCGGCAAGGACAACGGGAAGCCGGGCGTTCGCGAGGAGTACGGCTACGCGGCGTTCGTGTTCGACTTCGACGGCCACAACGTCGAGGCGGCCTGCTTCGACGAGGTGAAGGACGAGGCGGGGCTGGAGAAGATCGCGAAGCGGCGCATTTCTCAGTCGACCTCGCGAAAGAAGAAGACGCGCTGACGGCTGAAACGGAGGGGCGACACCCTGTGCACGGTTGGGGGCAACTCCTCAATCCTCCCTGCCGACAACTGCGACGACACCAGAGATCAAGGGGTTGTGTGAATGTCGTCGTACAAAGTCGGCCTCGCGCTGCTCGGCTGTATCGCCCTTTTCGGCTGCGGCTCGGACAACGTCGTAGATGTTCAGCAGGACGCGGGCAGCGAGCCGTCTGACGCTGGCGCCTCCGTCGCGACCTGCACCCCGTGTCTCGAATCGTCCGAGTGCGGCGCGAACGCCTCCTGCGTCCAGTACGCGGGCGGAGACTTCTGCGGACGGCACTGCAACAGCAATTCGGACTGCGCCGCGGATGAAGCCTGCGTGCTGACCGACGCCGAAGACGGGACCGCGCTCTCGTCGTGCGTCCCCTCCAACGGCACGTGCGGCGAGTCCGGCTGCGGAACCTGCGATCCGGGCGACACGTGCGATGTGATCACCGGCCTGTGCTCGACGCCGGACGACACGGACGGAGGCGATGACGAGCTCGACGCTGGAGACTTTTATGTCGATGCCGGCTCGGGCGATGCCGGCGTGCAGGTTGGCATCGGGCCCGACGGCGGACAGGTCCCGCGGTTCATCTTCGCGGTGCTCGGCGACACGCGCCCGCCGGCGAGCAACGACACCGCGCACTACCCCACCGCTCGCGTGAACAAGATCTACGACCTGATTCAGGGCCTGAGCCCGCGTCCCCAATTCGTCGTCGCGACGGGCGACTACATGTTCGCGGCCCCGAGCGGTGCACAGGGCAAACCTCAAATGGACCTCTACGTCGCCGCGACGAAGAAGTTCAGCGGGCCGGTGTTCGGCTCGATGGGAAATCACGAGTGCTCGGGCGGCGTGGCAGGCAACTGCGCGCCGGCTCCCGCGACGAACAACAACTACAAGGCGTTCGTGAACGGAATCCTCAAGCCTCTTGGGAAGAGCAAGCCGTACTACGAGATCCCCTTCAGCGACACCAAGGGCGGCTGGACCGCGAAGCTGCTCATCGTCGCGTGCAACGCGTGGGATACGACGCAGAAGACATGGCTCGAGAACGCGCTCAAGCGACGGACGGACTACACGTTCATCGCCCGCCACGAGCCGATGGGCTCCACCGCTCCGTGCAATCAGCAGATGGATGCGCTGCTGAAGACGACCGGGACGCGCTACACGATGCTGCTCGTCGGTCACGTCCACAACTACAACCACTCCGGCAAGCAGCTCCTCGAGGGATGCGGTGGAGCGCCACTGACCGGCAGCGCGAACTTCGGCTTCGCGACCATCGAGCAGCGCGTCGTGGGCGGCGTGCGCGTGCGTCAGTACGACAGCACGACCGGGCAGCTCGTCAGCACGTACACGCTCAATGCGAATTGAGGTCGCGCTGCTGGTGGCGTTGGGACTGAGCCTGGGCGGATGCCGGTGTCAGCAGCCGGCGGAACCGAAGACGACGGAAACGAAAACGGCGGCGCTCGCGCCCGAGGCGAAGTGCGTGCCGAAGGTGCTCGTTGCGCTGGAGGGCACTCCGAAGATCGATGGAGAGCTCGATGAGCCGGTCTGGCATTCGGCGGCGGCGACGGAGCCGTTCGTTCATGAAAAGGCGAACCGCGTGGTCCCGCACACCGAGGCGCGCGCTTCGTACGACCACGACGCGCTCTACGTCGTCCTGTACGTCGCGGACGCGGAGCTGCAGAGCAGCGATGAGGTTCGCATCTCGTTCGACGACGGCGGAGAGATCGCGGCGGGTCCCGGGGGCGCGGTGAGCTGCCACTTCCCACGTCGGGACGAACAGAGCGATTGCGGCGCTGCTGGCCTGGTCGCGAAGGTGGACCGGGACGGGGACGTCGACGCGAACAAGGAGGAGGACGAGGAGTGGGTGGTGGAGTTGAAGGTTCCGTGGCGGAACCTGTCCGCGGACCACGTCCCGAAATCTGTCGGCGTGAATTTCAGCCGGTTGGAGACGGTGGAGGGCCGCAAGCTTCGCGAGGTCTGGAGTCGCGGGTGCGGATCGATTGAGCT
>JBJMQN010000480.1:0-9607 GCA_045802665.1 Myxococcaceae bacterium
AGAGCGAGACGCCGAGCTGCGTCGCTCGGGAGAACAGGAGGCCTGCTGCACCGCCGAGCACTGCCGCGGACGCCGTGCAGTCCGGTGAGACGACGCCGATGCCAGCCAAAGCGCTCTCGCCGCACCCGCGCTGCGGAGAATGAAACGTCGTCGCGGCGTGCCAGAGCTCTGAGGTCGGACCGAGCGCGTTGCTTCGCAGGATGTTCGGTTCGTCCGCTGGCGAGTCGGTCCTGACGCCGGACCTTGGCGCGGGCGCGGCGATCACGAGCGCTCCCTTCGCCAATGCATCGGCCGCGGCGCTCTCGAGCAGAGGGCTCTGCCCGAATGTTTGTACTCCAACGATGATCACCTTCGCGCCGGAGTTGGCTGCCAGCCGGATCGCGGAGGCCACCGCGAGCGGATCCACCACGTCCTGCGCGCCCACCCTCAGCGGCAAGACCGAGCAGTCCGGACATGCCCCGATGCCGCCGAGGCCGTTGTTCGCCTGCGCGGAAACCAGAGCGGAGAGACCCGTTTGATCGAAGCCGCCGTCCGCAGAAGGCGAGCTCGGGTCGCGCGCGCCGAACTCGACGTCGAAGCCGCAGATGTCGTCCGCGGCGCCGTTCGAATCCTCGTCCAGCCCGTTCGCGAAGACGGCGATCAGATCCTCGGGATCGATGAGGCCATTGCCGTTCACATCACCTTTGTCCGGGCGGCTCGCGAGGCGGGGGTCGACGACGTTCGCGGGCGTCGGGAGCGCAGCACCGGTCGCCGACGTGAAGTCCTGCACGTTGAAGCGGCCGTCCGCGTTGCGATCGTGCGGATCTGCCCCCGTGCTCACGTTCCCCTGCGCGTCCTCGGGCGGCGGAAGCTCTCCGCGAGAGAGCGCCCAGCGGTTCACCAGATCGCGATCTGCAAACGACACGGCGCCGCCGATCACCGCGATCACGGTGGAGGGCTGTCCGCGGGTCACGGACCACGCTCGATCGAAGCCGTTACCAACAGGCTCGCTTGCCGCGACTCCCGGCGGCGTGAACGACAGCTCCCAATAGCTCTCCGCGTATCCGGGATCGTTGGGCCAGTTCCCCGCGTCGGCGTAGTCGGACGCGGGCGCATCTTTCGGCAGCGGCCAGGCGGCGAACGCGGTGGACGAGAGCAGCGCGGCGATGACTGCGAGACGAATCTGCTGCCCGGCTGTGACTCGCCACGACCACTTCATGGATTGGCGGTATATCGGTCCGGGATGAAGGTTTTCCACGGCATCGGGGACGCGAGCGGGTTGGGTGGGCCCGCGGTTGCGCTCGGAAACTTCGATGGCGTCCACAAGGGACATCAGGCGCTCTTCGAGGAGGCGATGAAGAGACGTCCCGCTGTCGCGCTCACCTTCCAACCTCATCCGGGGAAAGTTCTCCAGCCTGACCTCGCCCCCAAGCTCATCACGCTCCTGCCGAGGAAGCTGGAGCTGCTCGAAGCAGTCGGTCTCGACGCGGTGGTGGTGCAGCCCTTCAGCGTCGAATACGCGAAGTCCTCGCCCGAGGAGTTCGAACGATCGCTCTTCGATTCTCTGGGCGCCAGGCACGCGGTGGTGGGCACCGACTTCACCTATGGAAGCCGCCGCGGCGGGACCGTAGACACGCTGAAGGTCGCGGCGCAGCAGCGCGGTGCCACCGTCGTCACCGTCTCGCCCGTCACGGTGGATGGCGTCGTTGCGTCCTCTTCCAAAGTCCGCGAGTACATCCTCGAAGGACGGGTCTCGGCGGCTCAGCGGCTTCTGGGCCGGTACTTCGATCTCGACGGACACGTCGTGCCGGGCGCCGGGCGGGGGCGGCAGATCGGAATCCCCACCGCGAACGTGGACACCCAGAACGAGCTGCGGCCCGCGCCGGGTGTGTACGCGGTTCGAGCGTTCATCAAAGAGCCGGACGGCCGGTGGGGAAGCGGGCTCGCGGGGGCGGCGAACATCGGTGTGAAGCCCACCTTCGGCGGCACGGAGGTCACGATCGAAGTTCACCTGATCGATTGGAAGGGCGACCTCTATGGCCGCGAGCTTCGGGTGCAATTTCTTGAAAGGCTTCGTCCGGAGCAGCGGTTCGGCTCGATTCAGGAGCTCGTCGGACAGATAAAAAGGGACGTGGAACAAGCTCGGACGGTCGCTGCAAGGGCAACCGGGTGAGCCAATTTCGCAGTCGTTCCGAGGGGTTGTAACTCGCTCGAGCTTCGTGCATTCCTTGACACCCCCAAACCGGGGAACCTTTAATGCTGCCCCCTGGCCGCTGGGCAGTTTTTGAAAATCGGCGCTGTTCCGTTCGCGGTCTACGAGGTCCCATAAAGCATGTCTGGTCGGCTTGGAGAGTTGCTCGTTCGCGAGAACCTGATTTCGGTTCAGCAGCTGCGAAAGGCGCAAGAAGAGCAGCAAAAGAACGGAACCCGCATCGGCACCGCGCTCATCAAGACGGGCGCGATCGAGGAGTCGAAGCTCACTGACTTCCTGTCGAAGCAGTACGGCGTTCCCGCGATCAATCTCAAGGAGTTCGACATTGATCCCGAGATCATCAAGCTCGTCCCGAAAGACGTGGCGGAGAAGCACCTCGTCGTCCCAGTGAACCGGGCCGGCCCGTCGCTCATCGTGGCGATGTGCGATCCGTCGAACATCTACGCGCAGGACGATCTCAAGTTCCTCACCGGCTACAACATCGAGCCGGTCGTCGCGTCGGAACCTTCCATCCGCGACGCGATCGAGAAGTACTACGCGGAGAAGCAGCAGTCGCTCGAGGACATCGTCGGCGGTATCGACGGCGGCGACGACGTGGAGGTCGCGAAGGAGGAGCAGGAGAACATCGACGACATCGCCAAGGCCGCGGACGACGCGCCGGTGGTGAAGCTGGTGAACCTGATCCTGCTCGACGCGATCAAGAAGGGCGCGTCCGATATTCACGTCGAACCGTACGAGAAGGACTTCCGGGTCCGCTTCCGGATCGACGGCGTGATGTACGAAGTCATGCGCCCGCCGATGAAGCTGCGCAACGCGATCACCTCGCGTCTGAAGATCATGGCGGAGCTCGACATCTCCGAGCGCCGCCTGCCTCAGGACGGCCGCATCAAGATCAAGATGGGCGGCGGCAAGGAGATGGACTTCCGCGTCTCCGTCTGCCCGACGCTGTTCGGCGAAAAAGTCGTCATGCGTCTGTTGGACAAGTCGAACCTCCAGCTCGACATGACGAAGCTGGGCTTCGACGCGACGCCGCTCGCCTGGTTCAAGGAGGCGATTGAACGTCCCTACGGCATGGTGCTGGTGACGGGCCCCACGGGCTCCGGCACGACCACGACGCTGTACTCGGCGCTCTCGTCGCTCAACTCCGTCGACGTGAACATCTCCACCGCGGAAGACCCGGTCGAATTCAACTTCGCCGGCATCAACCAGGTGCAGATGCACGAAGACATCGGCCTGAACTTCGCCGCGGCGCTGCGCAGCTTCCTGCGACAGGACCCGGACACGATCATGATCGGCGAGATCCGCGACTTCGAAACCGCGGAAATCGGCGTGAAGGCGGCGCTCACCGGACACCTCGTGCTGTCCACGCTGCACACCAACGACGCGCCAGGTACGGTGTCCCGTCTGCTGAACATGGGCATCGAGCCGTTCCTCGTGACCGCCTCGCTCAACCTGATTCTGGCCCAGCGTCTCGCGCGCCGCCTCTGCGCGGTGTGCAAGCGCCCGGCGACCGAAGTGAACGAGCAGGCCCTGATCGAAGCCGGAATTCCGCCGGACAAGATCGGCACCTTCCAGCTGATGGAGAAGGTGGGCTGCAAGGAGTGCAACGACCGCGGCTACCGCGGCCGCGTCGCAGTCTACGAGGTCATGCCGTTCTGGGATCCACTCAAGGATCTCGTCATCAACGGCGCGTCCGCGGCGGAGCTCAAGCAGGAGGCGATTCGCCTCGGCATGGCGTCACTCCGCATGTCCGCACTCGCGAAGCTGATGGCGGGCGTCACCACGCTCGAAGAAGTGGTGGGCAACACCGCTCCGGACCGCTTCTAGTTTTCACTCTCACGAACGACAGGACCAATCACAGTGGCCAACCTGCACCAGCTGCTCAAGGCGATGGTCGAGAAGGGCGCTTCCGACCTCCACATCACGACCGGGTCGCCGCCGCAGCTCCGCATCGACGGTGAGCTCGTGCCGCTCAAGACGGCGCCGCTCACGCCGGTGGAGACGAAGCAGCTCTGCTATTCGATTCTCACCGACGCTCAGAAGCACAAGTTCGAAGAGGACAACGAGCTGGATCTCTCCTTCGGTGTGAAGGGGCTGTCCCGCTTCCGTTCGAACATCTTCATGCAGCGCGGCGCGGTGGCCGGCGCGTTCCGGACGATCCCGTTCAAGATCCTGACGTTCCAGGAGCTGGGGTTGCCGCCGATCGTGGCCGAGCTCTCGAAGAAGCCGCGCGGATTGATGCTCGTGACCGGTCCCACGGGCTCGGGCAAGAGCACCACGCTCGCGTCGATCATCGACAAGATCAACACCGAGCGTCATGAGCACATCATGACGATCGAAGATCCGATCGAGTACCTGCACCCGCACAAGAACTGCCTCGTCAATCAGCGCGAAGTGGGCGCCGACACGCGGTCATTCAAGACGGCGCTCAAGTACATCCTCCGCCAGGACCCGGACGTGGTGCTGGTGGGCGAGATGCGAGACCTGGAGACGATCGAGGCCGCGCTCGTCATCGCCGAGACCGGTCACATCTGCTTCGCGACGCTGCACACCAACAGCGCGGTGCAGACCATCAACCGCATCCTCGACGTGTTCCCGCCGTATCAGCAGCCGCAGGTGCGAGCGCAGATGTCGTTCGTGCTGGAAGGCATCATGTCGCAGTCGCTGCTCGCGAAAGCGGGCGGAGCGGGGCGCGTGCTGTGCCTCGAGGTCATGATCCCGAACCCCGCGATCCGGAACCTCATCCGCGAAGACAAGGTCCACCAGATCTACTCTTCGATGCAGGTCGGTCAGTCGAAGTTCGGCATGCAGACCTTCAATCAGGGGCTCGCGGCGCTGCTGCTGCGTAGGCTCATCTCGCAGGAAGAAGCCTTTGCACGTACATCGGACCCGGACGAGCTGAAGAACATCCTCGCGTCCGGCAACGGCGGCGGGAGCCTCCCGGGCCAGCGGCCCAGCCCCCCGCCTGGTCGGTAGTTCGTGCTCTTGCACAACCTCAACTAGAATCCGGGCCGATTTCCGGAGGAAGAACTCATGGCAGCGCCAGCCGTCGCCCAGAAGGCCCCCACGAAGAAGGCAGCACCGATGCTTTGGCTGTGGGAAGCCAAGACCAAGCAGGGCGAAATAAAGAAGGGAGAGATGGAGGCGAACGACGCCGAGGCGGTGAACGCCCGGCTCAAGAGCCTCGGTCTCAACCCGACGAAGGTGAAGAGGAAGAGCGCGCTCGACCTCAACATCAGTCTGCCGGGTGTCGGCGGCGTCACGGGCAAGGACATCCTCGTCTTCACCCGTCAGTTCGCGACGATGATCGACGCAGGTCTTCCGCTCGTTCAGTGCCTCGACATTCTGGGCAGCCAGAACGACAACGCGGCGTTCAAGAAGGTGATCTTCGCCATCAAGGGCAAGGTCGAAGGCGGCTCCACCTTCGCGGACGCCCTCAAGGATCATCCGAAGATCTTCGACGAGCTCTTCGTGCAGCTGTGTGCCGCCGGTGAAGTGGGCGGTATTCTCGACACCATTTTGAACCGCCTCGCGGCTTACCGCGAGAAGAGCGAGAAGCTGAAGCGGAAGGTCAAGAGCGCGATGACCTACCCGGCCATCGTCATCTGCGTCGCGATCGGCGTGACGGCAGTCCTGCTCCTCAAGGTGACGCCGGTGTTCGCCAAGATGTTCGGTGACTTCGGCTCCGCGCTCCCCGCACCGACGCAATTCGTCGTCGACCTCTCTGCGTGGCTTCAGAGCTACATCATTCACCTCGTGGTGGGGATCGTGGCGGTGGTCGTGTTCTCCGTGCAGTTCTACCGGAACCCGAAGGGGCGCCGGATCGTGGACAGCGTCGCGCTGAAGCTGCCGATGATTGGTGACACCATCCGCAAGGTCGCGGTGGCTCGGTTCACCCGCACGCTCGGCACGATGATCAGCTCCGGTGTCCCCATCCTGGACGCGCTCGAGGTGACCGCGAAGACCGCCGGCAACCGGACGATCGAGGACGCGATCTATTTCGTCCGGGCGAAGATCTCCGAAGGTAAGAACATCGCCGGGCCGCTCCTGGAGACCAAGGTCTTCCCGCCGATGGTGGTGCAGATGATCGGCGTCGGCGAAGCGACGGGCGCGATGGATCAGATGCTCAACAAGATCGCGGATTTCTACGACGACGAAGTCGATACGGCCGTCGCAGGCCTCACGGCGATGATCGAACCGCTCCTGATGGTGTTCCTCGGCGGCGTGGTCGGCGGCTTCCTGATCGCGATGTACCTGCCGATCTTCAGCCTCGCCGGTGCCATCAAGTAAGTCGCTTCCGGCGGTGAGCCGGGGCAGCGCGTCAGCGGGAACCCAACTTCTCTGGGTCACGGTGTTCCGCACCGTGATGACGACGCTGCTCCTCGCCGCGCTCGCCGCGAGGTTGCTGTCGCGTGCGCCTGCGAGGCAGCTCACGCCGCGAGACAGCTTCGCGTTCGTGGCGCTCGGCGCGGTGTTTCTGCTCTCCGCGGTGTACGGAGGGTGGATCCGCTCCGGCCGTCAGCAGCGTGCTCTGGCGTGGGTTCAGCTCGTCGCGGACGTCTTGATCGCGGGCGGGGTGGTGCTGCTGACCGGCGGCATCGAGTCGCCGTTCGTGTTCCTCTATTCGCTCGCGATCGTGTCGGGGGCGATCCTCCTCCCCCAATACGGCGCGATCGCCGCGGCGGTTGGGACCGTCACCATCTTCGGCATCTCGGTCGCGTTGATCCAGACGGGGCATTTGCCGCCGGAGTTGGAGATCAGCCCGCTCAGCGCGCGGTCTGTCGGCTTCGCGGCGCTGTCGAACCTGCTCTCTCAGGCCCTGATCGCGGTCCTCGCGACGTACCTGTCGCGGCAATTGTTCGCGGCGGGTGGCCGGCTGACGGCTCAGGCGAGCGATCTCAAAAAGCTGGCGGATCTCCACCGGCAGATCCTCGCCAGCATGCCTTCGGGTCTGATGACGTGCACGTTGGACGGCCGCATTCAGTTCATCAACCGCGCGGGAATCCAGATCCTCGGCGTCGTCGACACGGAGCGACCTGCGCCGGGGTTGACCGAGTTGCTCAGCCGGGCGAAGGCGTATGGACCTTCCGAACACCGGACAGAGCTGACCGTCCAGACTGCCGCCGGCGAGCGCGTGCTCGGAATGGGCGTGTCGACGCTCGTGGGAGATCCGCGCTCGCTGTTGATCGTTTTTCAGGATCTCACCGAACTGCGCCGGATAGAGGCGTCTCTCCGTCGCGCGGATCAGCTCGCCGCGCTCGGAAAGCTCTCGGCGCAGCTCGCTCACGAGATCCGCAATCCCCTCGCCGCGTTGCGCGGTTCGGCGCAGATGGTTGCCTCGGAAGCGATCCACGGTTCGACCACCGAGCGCCTCGCGACGATCGTCGTGCGCGAGGCCGACCGGCTGGAGAAGCTCGTGCAGAGTTTTCTGCTGTTCGCGCGGCCTCCGGCGCCCCGGCGCACGCCGCTGCGGCTGGACGAGCTCACCGCCGAGACCACCGCCTTCCTCGGCCGAGACCCGCTGGCGACGAACGTGCGACTCTCCAGCGAGCTTTCGCCCGTCTCGATTGAAGCGGACGGAGATCAGCTCCGGCAGGTGCTGCAGAACCTGATCCGGAACGCCCTCGAGGCCGCGGGGCCGAACGGTGAGGTCAAAGTCGCCACCGCGCTCACTGGGCGGGGGGCGCTGGTGCGAATCTGGGATTCAGCCGGGAAGATTGGAGCCACGGAAATGCCTCGCCTCTTCGAGCCCTTCTTCACCACGCGCGCCGGCGGGACCGGGCTGGGGCTGTCGACGGCCCAGTCGATCGTGAACGCGCATGGCGGATGGATCGAGGTGACGTCAGATCCGAACAAGGGCACCGCCTTCGACATCCACCTGCCCCTGCACGCAGCGACCTCGTCCTCGGAGACGGCCTCTTGAAGATCCTCGTGGTGGACGACGAGCTGTCGATGCGCGAGTACCTGGAGCTGCTCCTCGTGGCCGCCGGCTATTCGGTCGCGGCGGCGCCAGGCGTCCCGCAGGCGATCTCGCAACTGAAGAGCGGTGGCATCGATCTGGTGGTCTCGGACATGAAGTTGGGGAGCGGCAGCGGCTTCGAGGTGCTGCGCGCCGCGAGGGAGCTCCCTGAGCCGCCCGAAGTGATCCTGATCACCGCCTACGGCACTCCGGCGACGGCGGTGGAGGCGATGCGGCTCGGCGCCTACGATTACATCTGCAAGCCGTTCGACAACGACGAGCTCAAGCTGCTGGTGGGCAAGGCGCTCGAGAAGCGCGCGATCCTGCAGGAAAACCAGCAGCTGCGCCGCACCGTCGATCCGAGCGGACGCCGCGCGCTTCTGGGCGAGAGCAAGGCGATGGCTTCGGTGTGGCAGCTCATCGAGCGAGTCGCCAGTTCGCCGAGATCCACCGTTCTCATCACCGGCGAG
Organism: Myxococcaceae bacterium; assembly: GCA_045802665.1. Classification (GTDB taxonomy): domain Bacteria; phylum Myxococcota; class Myxococcia; order Myxococcales; family Myxococcaceae; genus JBJMQN01. The sequence continues at coordinate 8,621 of JBJMQN010000480.1, forward strand.
AGCGGGACGGGAAAGGAGCTGGTCGCGCGGGCAGTGCATTGGCGCAGCGCGCGCGCTGGCAACCCGTTCATCGCGGTCAATTGCGGGGCGCTGGCGGAGAGCGTGCTGGAGAGCGAGCTCTTCGGGCACGTGAAGGGGTCATTCACCGGCGCTATCCGGGACAGACCCGGCCTGCTCAGCTCGGCGGGCGACGGGACGGTGTTTCTGGACGAGATCGGTGAGATCTCGCCCGCGATGCAGGTGAAGCTGCTCCGCGTGCTGCAGGAACGGACGGTGAAGCCGGTGGGAAGCTCTCAGGAGATCCCATTCGGCGCGAGGGTGCTGGCCGCGACCAACAAAGAGCTCGAAGCGGAAGTGAAGGCGGGGAGGTTCCGCGAAGATCTCTTCTTTCGGCTGAACGTCATCGGCATCCGTGTCCCCCCGCTGCGTGAGCGGCCCGACGACATCCCCGCCCTCGCGACGCACTTCCTCAAGCGCATGGCGGAGGAGCTCGGGCGGCCACGGCTCGCGTTCGCGCCGGAGACGCTGCGCTTGATGCAGGAGTACCGCTTCCCGGGAAACGTCCGACAGTTGGAAAACGTCGTCGAGCGCGCCGCGACGCTTTCGCCGACCGACGAAATCTTTCCCACCTCGTTGCCGGCTGGCCTGAGCGGCGGCACTGAACCTTCGCGCGGGGACGTACCCGCTCGAATGGGCGAGGGCTTTTCACTCGATCACCTGCTCGACTCGGAGGAGCGTCGGTATCTGCTCGAGTCGCTCCGGCTGTCTGACGGGGTGAAGGTGAAGGCGGCCGAGTTGCTGGGGATCTCCTTCCGCTCACTGCGCTATCGGCTCGCGAAGCACGGACTCGTGGATCCGGATGACAAGGATGCCCGTGGCTGAAGCGGAGCGGTCGGCGCGCCCCGGCGAGATCGGGAGAGCCGTGCTGGCCACAGCTCTCGTGGCGACCGCGCTCTACCTGCCCGCGCTAAAGGGAGGTTTCTTCTA
>JBJMQN010000481.1:0-8842 GCA_045802665.1 Myxococcaceae bacterium
GAACTCCTCATGCGCGCGAACGTGCTCGTGGAGTCTCAGCTCAAGTCCGCGCTCGCCGAACAGCAGAAGTGGGGTGGGAAGCTGGGCGAGATCCTCGTACGGATGAACGTCATCACCGAAGACATCCTGGTGAAGGCGCTCAGCAAGCAGCTCAACATCCCGGCCTCCAACCTGGACGCGATCCAGGGCCTTCCGCCGCACGTGAAGTCGAAGGTGCCGCTCGAGACCGCGCGCGATCTGTGCGCCCTGCCGCTGCAAGTGAAGGACGAGGGCAAGACGCTGGTCGTGGCGATGGCCGAGCCGCAGAACGTGCAGCAGATCGACACGCTCCGATCGATGAGCAAGTGCCGCATCGTGCCGATGATCGCGGGCCGCACGGCGATCCAGCGCGCGTTCGGCCGCTTCTACGAGGGCGAAGCGGATCTCGGCGACTTCGAGGGCAGCTTCAAGGTCGTGGACAGCGCCGGCCGCACGGTCGTCAAAAGTCTCAAGGAGATCGAAGCGCAGGGCGGCTCCAAGCCGGCGCCTCCGGTGGCGGCCGCGCCTGCTCCGGCGCCCGTCGCCGCGCCTCGCACCGCTTCACTCTCGGATGTCCCGAACAAGGGCAAGCCGTCCGCGCCGAACACGGTGGAGGGCGCGCTGGAGCTGCTCCGGGCGGTCGAGGACGTTCAGCGGAAAGAAGTGGCCGCCCTGAAGGCGATGGTCGAGTTGATGATCGAGAAGGGCATCTTCAGCCGCGACGAGTACCTCGCCAAAGTGAAGCGCTGATCCCCTCATGAAGAAACGCATTGGCGAATTGCTGGTCGAGGCTGGCGCGACCACCGAGAACGACGTGCGCGAGGCGCTGGGGCACCAGCGTTCGTGGGCCTCGAATCAGAAGCTGGGCGAAGTGCTGGTGGCGGTGGGCAAGTGCACGCCCACGGCCGTCGCTCGGGCGCTGTCGCAGCAGTTCGATCTGCCGTTCGTGAAGCTGCCGGAGATTCCGGTTCGCATCACGCAGATGGTCCCGCTCTCGTATCAGGAGGAGCACAAGCTCATCCCGTTCAAGGTGGAGACCGAAGGTAAGAGCGAACGGCTGCACATCGCGCTCGCGGATCCGTCGAACCTGGAGGTCGTGGACGAGCTCCGCTTCCAGCTCCGCAAGACGGTGCGGATCTACGTCGCGGCCACCGACGACATCGCCGCCGCGATCTCCGCGATGAAGGGCGAGACGCTGGAAGAGATTCAGCCGCTGGAGCTGAACGAAGAAGACGACTCGGACGCGCCGATCGAGATCGAACGGAGCTCCGCGCAGTCCGCCGCGCCCGCGAACTGGTTCTCCGGAAACAAAGGCGCGGCCGCGGACGATCTGCCCGAAGAGTGGAGCCTGGGTCCGCCGCCCGCCAAGGAAGAGGCGCCGAAGAGCACGAGCTCGGATCTCGACGATCTCTTTGGCGGTGCAGCTCCTCCCGCTTCACCTCCCGCTGCACCTCCGGCAAAGCAAGCCGAGAAGACCGTCGAGATGAAGGTGCTGCCGCCTCCGGAGGCGAAGCCGCCCGAGCCGAAGGCCGACAAGCCACTGCCGATCACCCGGCCCGTCAGCATCGCCAGCATCCCGCCCGCCGCAACCGCGCCCATGCTCGCCGCAGAGCCTGCGACGGTCCCCGCCGGAAAAACCGACGACGAGAGCCATCCGTTCAGTGCGGTGGTGGAGGACTCCTGGGGCGACATGTTCCCGGGCGGTGAGCCGGAGAAGAAGCCCGCGCCCGCCGCGCCGAAAGAGGCCGCGCCGTCATCCACCGCGCCGTCCGCGCCGCCGCCTCCGCCCACCATCACCGCGCCGCCCACCTCGAAGGCCGAACCGGGCAGCACCGCGCAGCCGTCCACGCAGGCACCCAAGTCCGTCTCCGCGCCCACGCTCTCCGCTCCCACGCCGTCTTCCGCGCAGGGTCCGTCGCCGGCCGCCTCCGAGCCGCCTTCCTCGACGCCGCCGCCGGATGGCTCGCTGCTCGGAAAGGCTGCGTCCTCCGCGACCTCCGCGCCTGCCCCGGCGAGCGCTGTCCCTCCCCCGAAGGCCGAACCGCCGCCTGAGCAGAGTCAGAAGCTGGAGCTCAGCGAGGATGACCTGCGCGTCCTCGACGACATCGAGAAGCTCGCCACCGGCGCTGCTCCTTCGAGCGACTCTGAGAAGGTGAAGCCCGCGCAGATGGTTGCGACGCTCATCCGCCTGCTCATCAAGAAGGGGGTCATCGAGGAGCTCGAATTCCTCGATGAGCTCTCTCGCAAGTAGTACTTAACCCGTCATGACCGAGCCGCTGCTCGACATCCGCGGGCTCAAGACGCGCTTCGAGACCGAGGAGGGCAGCTTCCTCGCGGTGGACGACGTCTCGTTCAGCATCCCGCCCGGAGGAACGCTGGGCGTCGTCGGCGAGTCCGGCTGCGGCAAGAGCGTGACCGCGCTCTCCACGATGCGGCTGGTGCAGGATCCGCCCGGAAAAATCGTGGGCGGGGAGATCCGATTCAAAGGGCAGGACCTGCTCGAGCTCTCCGAGCCCCAGATGCGCAGCATCCGCGGCAACAAGATCTCCATGGTGTTTCAGGAGCCGATGACCTCGCTCAACCCCGTGTTCACCGTGGGCGATCAGATCGGCGAGGCGGTGCGGCTGCATCAGGGGCTTGATCGAAAAGCTGCGCGAGCGCGTTCGATCGACATGCTCAAGCAGGTGGGCATCCCCGCTCCCGAGCAGCGCGTGGACAGCTATCCGCACCAGATGTCCGGCGGCATGCGGCAGCGCGTGATGATCGCGATGGCGCTCGCGTGCAACCCCGAGCTCCTCATCGCCGACGAGCCGACCACCGCGCTGGACGTGACCATCCAGGCGCAGATCCTGGAGCTCATCAAAAAGCTCCAGTCCGAACGGCAGATGGCGATGATGCTCATCACGCACGATCTCGGAGTCGTCGCCGAGACCTGCGACGACGTCGCGGTGATGTATGCCGGCCGCGTCGTGGAGCGAGCGCCGGTGCGGAAGATCTTCCAGATGCCCGCGCACCCGTACACCGCGGGGCTGCTCCGTTCGATCCCCGCGCTGGATGACACCGTGGCGCTCCCCGGGACCGAGCGGCGCCTCCGCACGATTCCCGGGATGGTGCCTTCGCTCAAGAAGCTTCCGTCCGGGTGCCGGTTCCGCGATCGCTGCGACCGCGCCATCGAGGTCTGCGCGCGGATCGATCCGCCGCTCGAGCCCAAGCGCGATGGTCAGCTCGCCGCATGCCACAACCCGGTGCCGGTGCCGCCCGCACCGGTGGATGTGAAGGCCGCGTCATGAGCGCGCCGTTGCTGGAAGTGAAGGATCTCAAGACGCACTTTCCCGTTCGCGGCGGCCTGCTCGGAAAAGTGACCGGCAACGTGAAGGCCGTGGACGGCGTCTCGTTCTCCGTGAACCGCGGCGAGACGCTGGGGCTGGTGGGCGAGTCCGGGTGCGGCAAGAGCACGCTGGGGCGATCGATTCTTCGCCTGATCGAGCCCACCTCGGGATCGATCCGCTTCGATGGTCAGGAGCTGATGGGCCAGAGCCAGCGCGAGCTCCGTCCGCTCCGCCGCCGGATGCAGCTCATCTTTCAGGACCCGTACGCGTCGCTGAATCCGCGGATGACGGTGGAAGACATCGTTGGCGAGCCGTTCGCGATCCACAACCTCGCGAAGGGCAGGGACCGCACCGAGAAGGTCGCCTCGCTGATCGACAAGATGGGGCTGCCGCGCGATGCGCTGCGCCGCTATCCGCACGAGTTCTCGGGAGGGCAGCGGCAGCGGATCGGGATCGCCCGGAGCCTCGCGGTGAATCCGGATCTGGTGATCGCCGACGAGCCGATCAGCGCGCTGGACGTCTCCATTCAGGCGCAGATCGTGAATCTGCTGATGGACCTGCAGCGCGAGCTCAAGCTCACGTACGTGTTCATCGCGCACGATCTCAAGATCGTCGAGTACGTCAGCACGCGCGTGGCGGTGATGTACCTCGGGAAGATCGTCGAGCTCGCCGACGCGGCGGACCTCTACAAGCGCCCGCGCCACCCGTACACGCAGGCGCTGCTCTCCGCGGTGCCGGTGCCGAACCCGGACAGAAAGCGCGAACGCATCGTCCTGCAGGGAGATGTGCCGTCGCCGCTGAATCCGCCGCCCGGCTGCGCGTTCAATCCGCGCTGTCCGTACGCGTTCGACAGGTGCCGCAAGGAGACGCCGCCGCTCTACGACGTCGGCGGTGGACACGTGGCCGCCTGTTTTCTGAACGACCCCGCGGTCAGCCGGGGCGAAGTTGAAGGCGCGAATCGACCCGCGGGAGCTCCGTGAGGCGGCCTGCCGTTCCACTTCGCGCAGGGTGATCGGTGATGGCCTTCTGGCTCGCCCACCATCACCCTGAGGAGTACGCGCGAACGGTCGTCATAGGCCCGCTCCGCGTCTGCGCCCGTTGTCTCGGGACGTACCCGACGCTGTTTCTCGCGATCGCGCTGCAGCTTGGGCTCAAGGCCCCGTTGAGCTGGACGCTCGATCTCCCGCTGGGCGTCGCGCTCCTGCTCCCGGCGCTGATCGACTGGACTTATGGCCGCTTCCGTCCGCTCTCCGGCTCCAACTCAATCCGCTTGCTCTCCGGAATCCTCCTCGGCTTGGCGCTTGGCCGCTCTCTCTACATCCACCTTCAGAGGCCTTTTCCGACCGTCCTCGTCGCCCAGCTGCTCGTCTCCTGTGCAGTCGCGGGGCCAGTGCTTCTCTGGACTTACCGGCCCAAAAACACCGATATAGACCGCCGTTGAAGCTCAGCCGTTAGAAGGGCAGCAGGAAAAACACAGCTGCCCCAAGGTGGGGATGCGTTGGGACCGGAACCCTCAGACGAGCAACTGATGCTCGCCTTCAGATCGGGAAACGCTCGGGCGTTCGAGACGCTCGTGCGTCGTCACCGTGGGCCGGTCTTCAACTTCATCCTCAGGTACGTGGGCGTGAAGGCGCGGGCGGAAGATTTGCTGCAGGAGACATGGCTGAAGGTGGTGCGCGGCGCCACCGAGTACGAACCGAAGGCGAAGTTCACAACCTGGGTCTACACGATCGCGAGGAACCTCTGCGTGGACAGTGCGCGCAAAGAGAGCTACCGGCAGACAGAGTCCATCGACTCTCCGGCCGACGCTCGGGCCGAGGAAGGACGGCCGCTCGGGGAGATGCTCCCCGACTCCGGCGCATCTCCGGATCGCGCCGCGCACAACGTCCGCCTTCGCCCCCTGCTGGAGAGGGCGCTGATGGCCCTGCCGGAAGAGCAGCGTGAGGTGTTCGTGCTCCGCGAATATTCAGGTGTCGCGTTCAAAGACATCGCCACCGTGACCGGGGTTCCCGAGAACACGGTGAAGAGCCGGATGCGCTACGCGCTCGAAGGCTTACGAAAGAAGCTCTCCGAGCTCGGCGTCGAAGGCGACATGGCCGAGGAAGAAAGGACGGTGGCATCATGAAGCCCGCCGTTCACGACTACGCGGACAAGCTTCTGGACCTGGCCTACGGCGAGCTCCCCGGTGGCGAGGCGTCCCAGCTCGAAGCCCACGTCCTCACCTGCGAGCAGTGCTCGGAGGCGCTCCACTCCATCCGCGGCGTGCGCAAGACGATGTCGCAGCTGCCGCCGCCAGCAGAGCCGGACACGGGGCTGGAATCGCTCCTCGCCTACGCCGAGCAGTCCGCGCGCAGATCCGCAGCCGGTCCCGCGCCGTCGTCGGCCGTGTGGCGCAAGTGGCTCGCGCCGGTGCTCGGGTTCAAGGACGTCGCGGCGCTGGCGATGGTGCTGTTGCCGGTGATGAAGAGCGCCGACGCGCCGTCGCCCGCGGAGTCCGCGGCCGCGCTGAAAGTGGAAGACGCCAAGTTCGCCAAGGCCGAGCAGCAGCAGAAGGCGCGCGAGGAGCCGCCGCCTCCGGAAGTTCACGCTGAGGCCAAACCGGTCGTCGCTGCCCAGCCCATGGGCAAGTCCGCCGAGCTCCGCGAGGGCGTTCAGGGCGACAGCTCGAAGGCGCTGGCCAACGACGAGCTGCTCGCGAAGAACGTGGGCGACGAGAAAGAGGCGGCCAAGCGGGAGAAGACCGCCGCGCCGCTGAAGATGATGAACAGCGCGGACTATCGCGGCGTGACCGCTGCGAACTCGAACAGCGTCCGGGATCAGTCCGGGGCGAGTCTGGGTGCGCTCGGGAGCAACGGCTACGGAAATGGCGGCGGGGGCCTGGGCAGCGGCAAAGGCGGCCTCGGCTCTGTGAGCTCCGGGAAGTCCATGGGGTCTGGCGGCGGCTTCGCCACGGGCCACGGCAGCGCCAACTCCGGCGCTTCGGCGAACGGCCGGCTGGGCGGCGAAGATTCGGTCGCGTACGACGACGAGGCCGGCGGCGGGTTGCTCAAGCAGAGCAAGCCCATGGACAAGACCGTCGTCGTCAGCCCGGCCCCGAGCACGGTGGGCGGCGGCAAGCTCGACGCGAACAAGGACTCGGATGACGGCGTCGCGGACAGGAAGGTCGCCGACGTCCCAGCGAAGCAGAAGGCGCAGGCGAACGGCCCGGTCGCGATGGTGACTCCGCCTCCGCCCGCGAAGAAGGCGGCCGCGAAGCGCGAAGAGAAGGAATACGAAGAGCCAGTTGCCGCGAAGGAGCCGCCGCAGACCGAGTCCTACCGCCGCAGCGACGCGCCGGCAGCCGTTGCGCAGGACGTGGGGGAAGTGACCTCAGCTGAGACCACGCGGTCCCGAGGACAGCAGGAGCAGGAGCGATCGCAGCAGCTGCACTCGCAGTTCAACGCGCTCTCGGCTCAGGCGTGGGACGCGCGGAAGAAGGGTGATCGCGGGCTGGAGATCACGCTGCTCAAGCAGGCGCTGGCGCTGGGCATCACTGGCGGCGATCTCTCCGGGACGCTCAATCGCCTCTGCGAGACCGAAGCGGCCGCGGGCAACACGGCCGAGGCGCAGGGCTACTGCGACCGGCTCGTCCGCGAGTTCCCGAACACGCCCGCGTCTCAGCTCGCGCAGCGTCAGCTCCGTGCGATCGATCTCGAAAATGCCGTGCCCGACGCGCCCGGGCAGCACTCGCCCGCGGCTCCGGCGAAGGACGCACCGAAAGAGAAGAAGGCCACGTCGTACTAGGTCGGCCTTCCGGTCACACGCGCACACCTGCACCCCGATGTGTGCGGCTGTCCACCTGACCGATGCATCGAGTGCACAGCTCCTTCGATAATTCCTGGAGATGAAGTCCCTCAAGTCCAGGCGCGAGTCGGGTCAGGCCGCGGTCGAAGGCGCCATCATCATTCCGCTTCAAGTGTTCCTCATGCTCGGGCTCCTGCAGCTCATCATGATGCAGCACGCGAAGATCATGACCGAGTACGCGGCGTACCAGGCCGCGCGCGCGGGCGTCGTCTGGAACGGCAACAACGAGCGCATGCACGACGCTGCGATCGCCGCGCTGCTCCCCACGATGGGGGACACCTCCAGCCTCGGAAAATGGGCGCTCACTTTCGGCAAGGCGCAGGTCTACGACACCGCGCTCACCGCCCTGAACTTCCACGGCCTCAAGTCCTTCAACGGCGCGAACCTGATCGGTCAGGTGCGCGTCGATACGATCAACCCGTCGTGGTGGTCGCCCATCGGGCAGATCTGGAAGATTCAGGCGGCGAACTGGAAGGAGCTGGACTTCGACGGGCCTGACGCGTTCCCCGAGGATCCGAAGCTCGCGCAGTTCATCCAGCGCCTGCTCGATCCGAACTACGAGGACAAGCAGGAGGACAACTACCGCAAGTCCACGCTGCTGCAGATCCGCCTCCGCTACTTCTACGAGCTGCGCGTGCCGTTCGCGAACTACCTCATCTTCACCGCGTGGTTCGCGGCGAACAAAGGCGTGCAGCTCCACGGCGCGGTCTGGGCGCCTTCGCTGGACCCCACTGCGAACGCGGTGAAGGCAGGAAGTCTCCCCGCGTTGGCGACGGGCAAAGGCATCAATCACCAGAAGGGCTACAGCACGCTCTACCCGCTGGAGATGACGGTCCTCTGGGCGCTGGCGATGGGGAACATCCCGATCATCGGCGGCGTGCTGGGCAAGCATTACTTCATCCCGCTGCCCGCGACGTACTCGATGCGGATGCAGTCCAATTTCCATCGGCGCTGGCTGATGCACGTCAACGCGGACTGGGACCTCTAGATCGCCATGTTCACCCGAACGCTCCGACAGAGCTTCAAGCGGCAGGAAGGGCAGGCGATGGTCCTGGCCTGTCTGCTCGTGCTGGTGCTCGCCATTGGTGTGATCACCACCGTGAACCTGGGCCACGCCGTTCACGAACGGCTGCGGCTGCAGAACACCGCGGATGCCGCCGCGTACTCGATGGCCGCGATGGAGGCGCGCGCGTTCAACTTCTACGCGTTCGCCAACCGCACCCAGGTGAGCCACTACGTCGCCGCGATGGTGTGGCAGTCCATCGACTCCGTCCTCTACTTCCTCGAGGCGTGGGTGACGGACCTGTTGGGCTTCTTCCTCACGCTACCGCTCACGCAATGCGTGAATCCTTCGGGAGTGCTCTGGCGGATCTTGTGTCCGATCATGGAGAACGTCGTCCCGTACCTGAACGTCGTCTTGAAGGTGATCAAGACGTTCATGAACATCCTCATCAACTTCATCATCAAGCCGATCCAGGCGGTGATGTCAGGGACAGCCGGCTCGCCCGCCGAGCCCGACAAGCTGCTCGGGTTGATCGTCCAGGGCCTCAACTACGCGAACCGCGGAATGGGGGCGGTGAGTGAGGCCATCGCCGTAGCCACGCTCACGCACGTCGGAACATCTTCCTCGGACATCGTGCTCGAGAACGATC
>JBJMQN010000482.1:0-5871 GCA_045802665.1 Myxococcaceae bacterium
AGGTCGCGGGTCCGACGGTGGCAATCCAGAGCTCGACGGCGCAGACGACGACGTTCTTCGCGCCGGGCGGGACGACGGACCTCAAGTTCACGCTCCAGGTCTTCGCGAACGAGCTCGCCTCGGCACCAGCGACGCTGAATGTGCACGTGGAAGGCGACAAGGCCGTTCCGACCGTCACCGTGGCGAACGCGGCGATCAGCGCGGATGAGAAGACGGTCGTGAAGCTCGAGGCGACCGGTACGCCGGGCACTGACGGTGACACGCTCAAGTTCACGTGGGAGCAGCGAGGTGGAGACACCGTTCAGCTGGCGGACGCGTCCTCGCCGACTGCGACGTTCACCGCCCCGGATGTGACGGGCGAGAAGTCGTTCGTGTTCGCGGTGACGGCGACGGACTCGCAGGGTCTCAGCTCGGCACCGGCGATCGTCGTGGTGGACGTGAAGGACCTCGACACGACCAGGGCGTCCGGTTGCGGCTGCACCTCCGGCACCTCGGGGCTCGTCCCGTTCGCGATGCTGTTCGCGATGGCGTGGTTCCGCCGCCGCAAGCAGGCGTAGTCATCTAAGGCAGTCGCAGTGCGCTCGGCGAGCACCGGGTCAGCGAATCAGGCTGACGCGGTCGCTCGCCGAAGCTTTTGCGGGCTTTCGTCCGAGGCAATCAGCGGGCTCCGGGACCTGGGGCGATGATTCGCACCCGGAGCCGGAGGCGCCTACTTGAACCCGACGCCGTAATACCGGAGCGGATGGCTCACGTTCTTCACCGGCGTCTCTTTCAGCTCTCCGTACGCGAGATTCTTGAAGTACGGATCCGCGCTCTTCTCCAGCGCGGCTCGCACGGAATCCATCACCAGCGTCTCTCGGAATCCGCCCAGCGACTGCAGGCGCGCGGTCTGATTCATCCCCGTCGAGAATCCGGTGTAGTTCTGGTTCGGGCCGAACATGCCGCAGTAGGTGGGCGCCAGGTTCACGCCGATCGCGACGCCCAGTCCGGGCAGCTTCACGATCTCCGCGATGCGCGCGACCTCCTTGTCCGCCGACATGCTCTCGGTGAACTTCTGGATGTCTCTCGCGCAGCGCATCGCGGCTTCCGCTCTGTCCGTCGCTCCAGACCGGAAGAACGGCGGACCGAACAGGCCGATCACGCAGTCACCGACCATCTTGTCGAACACGCCGCCGTGGTCCCAGACGCGCCGCACGACGCCTTCGCTCCAGCGGTCGACGAAGCCGCCGATGTTGGACGGTGACTCCAGCACCTGCTCGCAGATTCGCGTAATGCCGTTGATGTCCGCGAAGAGGATGCCGATCGCCTCGTCGCGCGGGGTCAGGTACTTGCGCCGGTAGTCGGGATCGTCGAGCAGCTCGTCGATCACGCGGTTGGCGAAGAACTGCGAGAGGTGGATGCGCTCGCGGTTGTAGTCGATGAGCCGCTGCGAGAGCGTGGAGGCGAGCACGCGCACCAGGTCCAGCGTGAACGCGCTGAAGCCTTCGTTCTCCGGGCTCCAGAGAATCACTTTCCCCAGCGTGTCGGAGGAGACGGGGCCGGAGATGAGGACCGCTTCCGCCGCTCGATTCACCCCGAGCGCCTCACGCAGCTTGTTCTCCCCCCGCCCGATGAGCTCCGGGCCGAACCGTTTGATCGCCTGCTCCAGCGGCGCGAACGGCTGCTGCCCGCTCTCGTATTCGAGGCGCCCGAGCTTGTAGGTGCGGTAGTGGATCCGCTCGCCCTCGACCGCGTCGCGATACAGGAGCGCGAAGTTCGGCAGCTTCACCCGCTGCGCGAGCGCCTGCACCGCCGCGTCCATCCCCGCTTCGAACACCGGGTTCGCGAGGTGCTCGTTGAACTTCAGGATCAGGTGATGCTTCTCGGCCGCCGTCTGGACGGAGACGAGGACGGTGTCGAGCTGCTCGGAGATCACATCCAGCATCCGCACGAGCTTCGGCGCGAGCGACCGGTCCGTCTGATCTCCGTCGAAGAGCAGCCCAATCGTGCCCACCGAAATCCCGACCACATCCAGCACCTGCGACACGAGCGTGGAGGCGCCCATCTTCCGGACGCCCCACTTGTTCTCGGCCAGCACGGTGCCCGGATAGATGCCGCCGAAGTCGCCCTCGTGGAACGTCTGCTGAGTCAGGTCTTCGGACTGCGTGTGCACGGCGATCGCCTTGGCGCCGGTGAGTCTCAGCAAGGCCGGGAAGATGCGCCGGAACGTCTGCGTCAGGCTCTCGCGCGCTTTCAGGCTCTCTTCGAGCAGATCATCCACCGCGTGCGTGAGCGAACGGAGCGCCCTCAGCTCCTCGATGGAGATGTCCACGGCTTTCGCCTCTTCCATGTCGCTCTTTCTACTCTCGATCGCCATGGTCGCGGGAGATCAGATCTGGATTCTCGCCCCGCAGGACGGACAGACTGGCTTGTACTTGCTCACGCTTCCGGTCCAACCGCACTTCTGGCAGCGGGCCGGGACGAGATGCGTGCTCGTGGGCCCCTTCCGAAACAGCCTCGGGACCACGACGACCACCACGAGCAACACGACCGCCAACGCGATGAGACGGTTCAGCGCCACGAAGCCGACGATGGGGAGTTCCACGGGGACGGAGCTTACGACGGGATCGCCGCCCGTTCACGAAAGACAGGGATCATGGCAGCGAGAGGGCGCCGCCCGCTGCGCCCGTCAGTGCGCCGCAGATCGCTCCGCGCGTCAGTGCGCCGGTTGCTGCTCGGCAGCGCCGCCGGAGGGCGCCGGATGCGTGTGCGCCGTGGGCAGCTTTGCGCCGGGCGCGAACATCGTCCCGCCCTTCACGCGCCCACCCTCGGTCTCGATCACCCAATAGCCTTCATGCCCGAGCTGCGTGGAAGAGCCCGCGCCGAACACGTGCGGCCTCGTCGCATCCGCCGGGTGGTGGTAGCGCTTGTGGATGTGGCCGTGGAGCACGGCGAACCTGTCGCCCTTCGCGAGCTCGAACAGCTTCCGCGCGTCGACGAGCCCGTGATGAAACTTGTCCGGCTCCCCGGCCTTGGTGAGCGGCGCGTGGTGCACGAGGATCAGCACCGCTTTTCCGTCGAGGCGCTTGTCCGCGAGGATGTCGCGAAGCCCCGATAGCTGCTTCTCGCCGATGACGCCGTACGAGAGGCCAGGCACCGGAGGCACTCGCGCGGACATGAGGCCGATGACCGCCGTGTCCGCGAGCAGCTTCACGAAGGGAAAGACGTCGTCTTCCCGGACGTACTCGGGCATCGCGCTCTGGGCGAGGTGGCCGAAGTACTTCTCCCAGCGCTTCTCTTTGCGCGAGCCCGGCGTGTAGGTGTCGTGATTGCCGGGGATCGCGGTGCAGCGCGCCGGATCATCGGTCAGCGGCTTCAGCGCGTCCCGGGCGCCCCGAAATTCGTCCTCCATCGCGTAGCCGGTGAAGTCACCCGTGCAGAGCAGATGGTCCGCGTGCCGGGTCGAGAAGTCCCGGATGATCTGCTGCAGCGTCCCGGGAGCAGACGCGTACGCCTTGCCCCGCCCGCCGACGGTCAGCTCCGCCATCGCGATCCAGCGCCGCCAGCCGAGCTTGAGGAACGGAACCTTCGCGTAGTCGGTGGTGACGTGGACGTCGGAGATGTGGAGAAAGCGCATACGAGCGAAGGTGCAGCGTAACAGCCGTTTGGGCCACCGTCGCTCTACAGCGCGGGGGCGAAGCCGAGGCCTCCGTCCAGCACTCGGAGTCTGCGGCCACGGCCGGTGATCAGCTCGCCGATCTTGCGGAGGAGATCTCCGAGCTCGTACGGTTTCGCGAGCCAGCCCTGCGCGGCCATCGCGTTGGCGGCATCCTCCGCGCGGCAATCTCCGCTGACGACGAGGATGCTCGGACGGTTGCGCCCGAGCCTGCCGAGCGCGGCATCCACCTCCGGCGCATGCACGCCGTTCACATCCAGCAGCACCAGATCGATCTCGGGAGTGAGCCGTTCCACGAGCTGTTTAGGCGACGCGGCGGTGATGACCTTGAAGCCTTCATACTCGAGCACTTCGGAGAGAATTTCCCGCTGGTCGCGATCGTCTTCCGCCACCAATACCGTCCCGCCCTCACCCATGCTCTCGCCTCCTCGCCCGCGCGCGAACCTGAGCACGGTCCTGCACTCGGCAAGGGGCACACGCACAGAACGCGTCCAAACCCGTTGCACAGTGTCGACTTCAGCTATGGTCGCGCGCCCAGAAATGTCTCCCATGAAAGCCTTTGTCGCTTCCCTGTCACTGCTCCTGTCCCTCAACGCCTTCGCACAGGCGGATCAGGCCCCGCCGAAGGTGACCGTGGTGCCGTTCGCCGCGCTCTCGGGTGACGTACCGCAGCGCGCCGGTCAGAAGGCCGCGGCGATGCTCTCGAACGAGCTCAAGAACCTCGACACCGTGCAGTACGTCGCGCCGCAGAAGTCGTCTGCCACGGCGGTGGGTGGGGACAAGCTGCAGGACGGCATCACGCACGCGCGGCAGCTCGTCGACGAGGCGAAGGACGAGCGGCAGAAGCGCAAGTTCAAGCTGGCCTCCGACACGCTGGACAAGGCGCTCGCGGAGTACCGGACCAATGCCGCCGGGCTGCAGGATGTGGCGGAGCTGTCGGATGCGTACGCGCTGCTGTCGGCGGTGCTCTACAACACCGGCCGCGACGAGGAGGGCCAGAAGGCGCTGGTGACCGCGGTGTCGTTCGCGCCGTCACGTGAGCTGCCGCTCGCCGCGACGTCGCCGCTGTTCTCGCGCGTCGTCCTCGACATGCGGAAGCAGGTGCAGCTCGCGCAGAAGGGCAGCATCGTCGCGGAGTCCACTCCGTCGGGTGCTGCGGTGACGCTGGATGGCGTGAACCTCGGCGCGACGCCGCTGGAGATCAAAGACGTGCCGCCCGGGCAGCACGTGTGGCGGGTGAATCTTCCGTCCGGCGAGCTCGTGGGTGGCGTCGTCGAGGTGGCGGCCGGGAAGCAGGCGAAGGTCTCGGGACAGGCCTCCGGGCTGGACCCGGAGTCGCGAGCGCTGGCGACGCTGGCGCAGAACAAGCTGGATGAGCCGACGCTGAAGGCGCTCGCGGACTACGGCCGGGCGAACGAGGTGGACAATGTGCTCTTCGGCGGCATTTCGCGCGACGGCAAGAACCTCGCGCTGGATGCGTTCGTGTACTCGCTGCTGACGAATGAAGTGCGGCGGCTGCCGAGGATGTCGTTCGACACCGAGCTGCTCTCGGCGGGCATGGAGTTCTACAACCTCGCCGGCGAGCTCTCGAAGGCGGGCCTCAAAGTCGGCGAGCTGACGCGCGCGCCCACCGCGGTCTCCAGCCAGGCGCTGATCGGCACCAACCGGGTGGCCGTCGCGACGTACGGAATTCCGGTAGGCTAGGGCGAGGGCCTCGAGGGCGAAGGCGAGAAGACCGGTGACAACGCGACGGACACCGGCTCGCGGAAGCCCCTGGAGCAGCAGAAGCGCAAGCCGCTGAAGCGGTAACGGATGAGCGGGTTCCGCGGCCGCTTCGCGCCGAGTCCCACCGGGAGAATTCACCTCGGCAACGCCAGGTCCGCGCTGCTGGGCTGGCTCCACGCGAGGGCCGAGGGCGGGAAGTTTCTGCTCCGGATCGAAGATCTCGATCGCGGCAGGTGCAGGCCCGAGCACGTGGACACGCTGTTTCGGGATCTCGAATACCTCGGGCTGGATTGGGACGAATCGCCCGTCGTGCAGAGCGAACGGACCGAGGCGTACGAGGCCGCGCTGGACGTTCTGCGCCGAGCGGGACGCATCTACGAATGCTTCTGCTCCCGCGCGGAGATCGCGCGCGTTGCCTCCGCGCCGCACGGCCCGCTGGACGAGGGACCTGTGTATCCGGGCACGTGCCGGCGGATGGTTCCGGTGGAGCG
>JBJMQN010000024.1:0-2947 GCA_045802665.1 Myxococcaceae bacterium
CGACATCGCGGTGTTCGGCCACGAGTATGGGCTGCTCGCGGGAGCCGGTTCGCGTGTCGACGCGCGAGAGTTCTTGAGCATCCACGCCGAAAGAGCGGGCGTCGCGTTTGCCCAGTCGACGGCGACGATCACGGACGTGACGGTGGTGGAGTCGGGCACCTTCGCTGGGCTGCAGCTCGTGAACAGTCAGGTCCGGGTGCAGAACTTTCGGGTGCACGGCGCTCAGACCGCCGGAGTCGTCGTTCGCGGGGGTAGCGCGAAGCTCGAAGACGGCGTGGTCACCCGGACGACTGCGATCGATGACTCGAGTGGAGATGGCGTCCTCGTCCGGTCCGGCGAAGCGGAGCTCACCTCGGTGCTGATTTCCGACAGCGAGGGCGCGGGAGTGCTGTCCGGTAACGCGGCGAAGGTCACCCTCCGCGATGTGATCGTGGACCGCGCGAAGCAGGGTGGGGTGGTGACGGACTACAAAGGAAGTCTCCGAGCGGACTCGGTCGTGATCCGGAATGCGCGGCAGGCGGCGCTGGTCGCGGTGGAGGGCGGACGAATCTCCGGCGACGCGATCACCGTCGAGGGCTCCACCGATGACGTCGCGTGGGCGGAGTGCGCAGCGGACTCCGCGATCCAGATCACACGGCTCACCTCACAGCTCGTGCCCAGACAGGCAGACTGCGTGCGACTCACCAGATGATGCACTCGGCTCGCGCCGAAATGCACAAGCTCACTTGTGGTTCCCGGTCGCCCTCGCCTCGAGCCAGCGGATGACGATCGGATAGACCTCTTTCGGCGCGCCGGTGCCGAAGAGGAGATCTCCGTGGCCGTAGTCCTGCTCGTCCCCATTCTCGCGGCCGAAAACGAGCAGCGTCTTGTCCTTCGATCCCGCGAGGTCGAACGCTCGCTGAACACCTCTTGCCGCCGCGAGCCGATCCTTTGAGCCAGCGGTGACGAGCAGCGGGACCGTCATCCGCTCCACTCCGGCGCGGTAATCGACTTTCCCGTCGCGAGATCTGAACGAGTCGCTCCAGATCCAATCGCGGAACTGCAGCAGCACGTTGCGCCCCATCGCGGAGATGATGGTCGCGAAGGCTTTTCGCTGAATGTGCGGCGCGATGTGCCTCGGGTTGATGATCGTGTCGGACAGCGGCAGCGCCACGTGGCCGAGGAATGGCGCGGCGGCTCGGCTGAACCAGCCCTGCCGGAACTTGTGCGGCCACGCGAGGACGAGTCCCAGCCGGATCGCGTGACGAATCAAATTCCGATCGAAGACGAAGAACACGGGCGAGCCCAACGTCACAAGCCCCCGCAGCTTCTCTGCCGACGCGCCCCCCGCGACCCCGTAACCGATGAGCCCGCCGAGCGAGTGCCCCACCCAGAAC
Source organism: Myxococcaceae bacterium (assembly GCA_045802665.1). Classification (GTDB taxonomy): domain Bacteria; phylum Myxococcota; class Myxococcia; order Myxococcales; family Myxococcaceae; genus JBJMQN01. The sequence goes on from JBJMQN010000024.1 coordinate 1,377, forward strand.
ACCTGCGACGCGCCCGAGTGCTCCAACGCGAATTGCACCAGCGCCGGCCCGTCCTTCTGGATGTGATCGTCCACCGAATAGTCGCCCACGCTCTTGCCGCTCGGTGGGCGGCTGGACTCGTGCGTGCCGCGGAAATCCACTGCGTACGTGTCGAAGCCCGCATCATTGAGCGCGTGGGCCAGCGAGTAGGGCGGCTCGAAGTCGAGGTTGTGGTGATTCGCGGAGAGGCCGTGGCAGAGCAGCACCGGCTCGCGGAATTTTCGGACCTTCGCCTTTCGATGATGGACCGCGAGTCGCCAGCCGTCGGAGGTGACGACGTGAAGTTTCTCGGAGGGCTCGACTTTCAGCCGGAACCAGTGGCTGACCGCGGCGATCCAACCCGCCAATGCGAGAGCAGCAAAAACGACGATCGCAAGCACAACGAGCAGGCTCGGCATCAGAAACGCCGACCCGACGTCGAGGCCTCGCCGTGCGGAATCGGTTCCTTGCTATGGTGCGTTCGGTTCGCGACCCGCATGCCGGAGCTGCTTTCCCGGCCGCTGCACGACCGAGAGCGAGGAAACAGAGTGAAGCTTCGCAAGCTCCTGTTTGTACTGCCGAACCTCTTCACCGTCTCGTCCATCTTCTGCGGCTTCTACGCCCTCACGCTCTGCTGCGGCGAGGCGAGCTCGCTTCAGCTCTTCCAGGCCGCGGTGGCCATCCTCTTCGGCATCTTCTTCGACGGCTGCGACGGCCGAGTGGCCCGGCTCACCAAGACTCAGTCCGCGTTCGGCATGGAGCTCGACAGCCTCGCGGACGTGATCACCTTCGGCGTCGCGCCCGGCATGCTCATCTACAAGTGGGCGCTGCACGACTTCGGCGTCGTCGGGATCTTCATCGCGTTCGCGTTCACCGCGTGCGGCGCGCTTCGGCTCGCTCGGTTCAACGTGCTCGCGCAGCGGTCCGGCAGCGGCGGCGGTGACGCGTACTTCGTGGGTCTGCCAATTCCGATCGCGGCGGCGATGCTGGTGGCGTTGGTGATCACGCATCACGCGATGCTCGGCGGGACGCTCGGGACCTGGGCGTATCTGCCGGTGGCGGTCATCACCTGCGTGCTCGCGTTGATGATGGTCTCCACGATCCGCTACCGCACGTTCAAGAAAGTCGGCCTGTCGAAGAAGTCCGCGTCCGTGTTTGCGGGCATCGCCGGCTTCTGCGTGCTCGTCGCGATGAAGTTTCATCCGGCGTTTCTGCTCATCGCGCTTCCGGCGGCGTACCTCGCGTTCGGGCTCGTCGAGTCCGGCGTGCTGCTCCGTCGGCACTTCGTCACGCGCGGCAAGGATGGCACCGCCGTGCTGACCGCCGTCGACGACGACGATGACGATGACGTTGAAGAGGACGACGACTCCGACGACGAAGCGGACCTCGCGTAAAAGCCCGTGCGGATTGAAGTGCTGTGCACCGGTGATGAGCTGCTCACCGGGCTGACGGCGGACACCAACAGCCCCTACTTCATGGAGCGGCTGCTGCTGCTCGGGCAGCAGGTGAGCCACGAGCAGATCGTGGGCGACGTGATGGACGATCTCGTCCGC
>JBJMQN010000483.1:0-5573 GCA_045802665.1 Myxococcaceae bacterium
GGCTGAGCTGAAGCGAGAGAGCGGAGGTCATGGTGGGATTCCTGATCAGCCGCTAGTAGGTGTTGTTGTTGCCGAAGTCCTTCAGCCCCTTTTTCTGCACCAGCTTCACCTGATGGCTCAGCTGATCCGCGGTGTGCGCTGTCTGGAGGTTGTTCTGCACCTCGTCCACGCCCGAAAGCGCGTACGCGGTGCTGCCCCCGAGCGAATCGGCGCTCGCTCCGAACAGTGCGCGGACGTTGTCGAACATCCCCAGCGCCTCCTCGGTGCGGCCCTCCTGATACGCGACCGCCGCCTTCGTCATCGTCACCGCGCCCAGCGCCTTGATGCCCGCTGCCGCCACCTCGCGATCCATCGCCGGAGTCACCTTCGTCTCGTCGGCGGTGAAGGTCGCGACGCCGTCGACGTTGCTCGTGCGGTTCGCGCCGGTGGAGACGGTCTGGTAGCTCAGCTGCGCGGTGAGGACGCTGATGTGTCCTTCGCCCGCAGGCGCGTTCACGTGAAGCCGCGCGAGCACCTTCGCCTGCTGGCCGCTCGCGAGATCGTACAGCGGGATCTGCACCGTTCGGCTCCCTGGATCGATCTTCCGGCCGAACACGTCCATCAGCTCCACGCCCTGCGGAACCGTCAACGTCACCCACACGCCGCGCGCGACCGTGGAGGTGGCCTGCTCGAGCTCGCGGGTGAAGACGTCTGCCAGCCCTTCGCTGTTCTCGATGTAGCCGTAGAAGCCGCCGCCGTTGTTCGCCATCTGCGACATCAGCGTCTCGTTGAAGTCCGCGCCCACGCCCAGCGCACTGACCGTGAAGCCGTGTCGTCGGAGCTCACCCACCGCCAACACCAGGGATTCAGGGTTCACGAGCCCCGAGGTGGGCTGACCATCCGAGAGGAGAATGATCCGGTTGACGCTGTAGTCCTTCATCTTCTCGGTGAGCTCCGTGCTCGCCTGGTCCAGTCCAGCGCCGATGTTGGTGTCGCCGGAGTCGACGATGCGGGAGACGAAGTCGATCATCTTCGCCTTGTTCGCCGCCGTGGCCTCGAGGCTGGGGAGCGCCACCACGTCTCCACCGTAGTGAATGATGGCGAGCCGGTCTGAAGGAGCGAGCTGATCAATCAGCTTGAGCGCCGCCTCCTTCGCTCGGTTCAGCTTGTCGCCGTGCATGGACCCGGAACGATCGATCACCAGCGCGAGGCTCACCGGCCGGCGCGGTCCCTTTTCAGCCTGTGCGGCGGTGAGGGAGATCTCCGCGTAGACCTCGTTCACGCCGGTGCTGACCACCGGATGGGAGAGCTTCGCGGTGAGCTGAACGGGCGCTTCGGTGGTCGCGTAGACGGTGCTCGGGACCTCGAGGTTCTGCGCGAGCGGCGAGACGGGCGGGCCGCTCATCACGAGCGCGGGCACCTCCTGAGTCGTCGCGTTGGTGATGACGGCGGTCTGCTTCGAAGTGGACGGCGTCGTCACGACTGCGGCGAGGCCGAGCGCTGCGGCGATGGCGACGAACAACACGGTGCGGCTCATGGGGGGCTCCTTCGGTTGGTCAGACGCCGCCCATGGTGAAGGTCGCGAACCGCTCGCTCATCGGCCGGAAGGAGGACCCTCCTCCTGATGACCGTCCTCCCGATGACCGATGCCGCGGGTGACCCGCGCCCACGCCTGCGCTACAGTTACAGCTCCCCCGAGGTTTCATTGATATTCTCGAATTACGTGATTAGGTGACCGCACCTATGACCGCCCCCCGCGTCATCGTTTCGGACGACGAAGCGCCGCTGGTGCGGTCGCTCGCGAGGCTTTTCCGTCGCGAGGGGGTGGAGACCTTCGAAGATCCGACCAGCGACGTCGTGGCGATGAGCGAGCGCGAGCAACCGAACCTGGTCCTCGTGGATCTGCATCAAGCCGTGAGCGGGCTGGAACTCCTCAAGCGGCTCAAGGCGAACCCGAACACGGCGAAGATTCGCGTGGTGATCATGAGCGGGGACAACTCGGATCGCGATCGGCAGGCGAGCTTGAGCGCGGGCGCGGACGACTTCCTCGTCAAGCCGTTCGGCGTGGACGTGGTGAGGGCGCTGGCGAACCTGATCCGCTCGGGGCCGTGAGGCGGGTACACTCCGCGGCACCTTGCGAAGGCGCACACTTGTCGTAGGTCTCACCGGCATCGCGGGTCTCGCGGTGGGCGCGCGATGCGGGTTCAACCGTCTCGCTCGAGCGCCAGATCCTGAAGGACCGCTCTCCGACGGCGCGGTCCGGGTGCTGCAGAAGGCGATGGCGGGGCTGGAGCCGTCGAAGATCCTCGACGACCACGTGCACATCGTCGGCCTCGGGGCGGGCGGTACGGGCTGCTACGTGAACGATCGGATGGGGCAGTGGGCGCGCCACCCCGTGGAGTCGTTCAAGTTCTCCATCTACCGGACCGCCGCGGGCGTGCTGGATGAGAAGAAGGGGGATCAGCAGTACGTCGAGCGGCTGAAGGGGCTGCTCAGCGACTCGCCGGCGCACGGAAGGGCGCTGCTGCTCGCGTTCGATCAGACATACCGCGAAGACGGCACGGTGGATAAAGCCGGCACCGAGTTCTACGCGCCGAACGAGTACGTGCTGAAGCTCGCGAAAGAACATCCCGAGTGCTTCGTGCCCGCCGCCTCCGTGCACCCGTATCGGAAGGACGCGCTGGAGGAGCTGCAGCGGTGCATCGACGCCGGAGTTCAGGCCGTGAAGTGGCTGCCGAACGCGCAGGGGATTGATCCCATGAGCGAGCGCTGCGACAGCTTCTACGAGCTCCTCGCGAAATCGGGCGTGCCGCTGCTGACACATGCGGGTGAAGAGCAGGCGGTGGACGCGGAGGAGGCGCAGAAGCTCGGCAATCCGCTCCGGTTCCGCAGGCCGCTGGACCACGGCGTGAAGGTGATCATCGCGCACTGCGCCTCGCTCGGGATGGGCGAGGATCTCGACAAGCCGGACAAGCCGCACGTCTCGAACTTCGACCTGTTTCTGAGGCTGATGTCCGAGGAGAAATACAAAGGGCTGCTCTACGCGGACATCTCAGCCATCACGCAGTTCAACCGCTGCGAGAAGGTGAAGACGCTGCTGGAGCGGCAGGACCTGCATGACCGGCTGATCTACGGGAGCGACTATCCGCTGCCCGCGATCAACGCGCTGGTGCGCACGGGGCCGCTGGAGTCGCTCGGGCTGATTGATCACCACGAGCGGGAGGCGCTGAACGAGCTCGATCGCCACAACCCGCTGCTCTTCGATCTCGTGGCGAAAAGGACCGTCGCGCTGCGCAAGGACGGCAAGCTCCTCAAGTTCGCGGATTCGGTCTTTCAGCTGAGGCCGGGACTGTTTCCGGCGCTGAGCTGACTCACGCCGCGGCGGCCAGCTTCTCGAACTCTTCACACGTGCAGTCGATGACTTCCTTGCGGCATTCCGTGCAGCCGTCGATCTGCTTTCTGAAGAACCACGCGAAGAAATCTTCCAGCCGCGTGCCGAGCAGAAACTCGACCTGATCGAGGAAGTACTCGAACTCGGGTCGGCGGAAATAGAACGCGCCCATCTGCAGGTGGTGAATCGTTCCGTCCACGCCGCCGCTGATCTGGTTGAACGGCGTCGTGGCTTTCAGGAACACCTTCAACACGGTCTTCCGGAACGACGGATCCTGCTTCACCAGCCTAGCCACGTACGACTGGTAGAACTTGAAGTGCCGCATCTCGTCCTTCGCGAACTGCTTGAGCATCTTCGAGAGGAACGGATCTCTGACCTGTTTCCCCCAGGACCGGTACACGAGGTAGCCGACGAGCTCCTGGTACATGTTGCAGGCGGCGATCTCGCGCGGGTCGTCCGCGTAGGGACGGAATTCCACGGCGGAGACCTGCTCCACCTTCTCGCGTGGCCATGCTTCCTTCAGCACCGCCGCGTAGCGGTGGAAGCCGAAGAAGTGGTTCAGCTCTTCGACGTACCAGGTGCCGAAGAACGCGACGAGATCCTTGTCGGTGCGGAACGCGCGCAGAAAACCGTCGGACACCGTCGTCCCCGACGTCTCGCCCAAAGCCCCCGTGTGCACCATCTTCCTCTGGTGCGCTGTGAGCAGCTCCGGTCGCGCTTCGGAAAAATCCCAGTCTTCGATGAAGTACTGCGTCTTGCGGTGATTCGCGCGGTACTGCGCGTAGAGATCGTCCGGGTACTCGTGCTCGAGCAGCGCCTTCGACAGCGGCGTCTCTCCCCGCAGCAGCATCGCCGCGGTGGTCTCGTAGATGGGATCCAGCACGAGCTTCGCGGGTGACTGGTTGAGCGCGTAGGCGACTCGCGCGACAGCTTTGATGCTCTGTTCGATCATGACGGTCCTCTTCTAGAAACTCACCGGCAGCCCGGCGTTCACCCAGATGACGTAGCTCAGCACCTGAGCGGCGCCGAGCCAGGTGATGAAGATGCATTTGTCCGGCGTCGGAGCTCGCTTCAGCCGGAAGTGAAAGTAGAGCGCCTGCTGAATCGGCGCCGCGATCAGCACGAGCTCGCGAAGCTTGAACACGCCGAGGACGCCGCCCGCGAGCAGTGACGCCGCGGAGAGGATGATGAGCCCGTCGATGATCCGGTGCGACGTCGCGACGCTATGCACGACTGGAAATGTGGGGACCTTCTCCTTCGCGTCGCCCTTCACGTCGCGCAGGTCGTAGATGACCTCGTAGGTCATCTCCAACGGCAGGAAAAATCCGACGAGCAGCGCGAGGTAGAGCGGCTGAACCGGCGCCTTCGCCAGCGCGAGCGGATACAGCATCGTCGACAGCACGAAGAGCACCGCCGACGAGAAGTTCTTGAAGAAGTACGTCTCCTTGAACCGCGTGCGGCCCTTCGGCGTCGGCAGGAGCTTGTAGTTGTACGCGAGGCCGATCGCGTGGAAGCAGACGCGGTAGACCGTGAGCTGCGGGGCGACGAGGTGAACGCCGACGAGGCTTCCGACGAGCAGCGCGCCGCAGCCGAGTTCGAACAGGCGTCCGTGCGCGGAGATGAGATCGGTGCCGACGATGCCGTTCTCGCGATCCTCCGCGAGGTCCGCCACGCGGTTGACGAGGTTCACGATGAACCAGTCGACACAGCACAGCACCGCCGCGGCAGCGAGCCAGCTGCCCGTGAGCAGCCAGCCGAAGACGAGACAGGCGAACGAGGCGATCGCAAGAATGTGCAACCGCGACAGCGCGGCGAACGTTGCGAAGATGGACGGCGACTTCGGAGCAGCGACGACGGCTTCCATGCGAAGCGGTTGATTACCGGAAGCGCGACGCGGTTGCGCGCGGAAGTGAGCGGCAAGTGGTGAGAGTCGGAAAGGTGAGCACTGAAGTGCACGGGGTTTCCACGATTCGCGCTACACACCGCCCGCGATGTGGATCATCGAGCTCGCGTGCGTGGTGCTCCTCGCTCTGGCGGCGTTTCTCCGTTCGCGCGCGCCCGACTTTCGCGAGTGGTTGAAAGACGCGCCGCTCATCTTCGTTGCCGCCTGGCTCGGCGAGACGAGCTCCATCCATCTCTACGATTTCTACGCCTACTCGAAGGACTGGCACGGCTTTCTGGACGTGACGCCGGTGCTCATCCC
>JBJMQN010000484.1:0-14600 GCA_045802665.1 Myxococcaceae bacterium
TCACACGCTCCGCCCGCCACCGAAGTACGTCGCGATCTTCCAGACTCCGCAGCTCACGCTCATCCCTCCGGAGAAGCCCACCGCTCACACGTATGAGCTGCGGATCCTCGGCGTGAAGACGGACGGGTACTCGAAGGCGTTCGTCGGTGTGCGCGACGTAGCGATCGTGAGCGGAGACCAGCGCCTGCCGTTGGAGCTGTCCGCGCAGCGCAGCTTCGATCTCGCGCAGAAGGATCAGGCGTGGCTCATCGCCCGGTTCACGCCGCCGCGCGATCTGGATCAGGTGGAGGTCTACCTGCAGCTCGACGACGGCGGTGGATTCGAGACCCTGCTCGAGAATGGCGAGCTGGACATGCGCACCGCGCCGCTGCAGTTCACGGCGAAGGTTCCGCTGCTGAAGTTGGAGGGACACGCGGTGGTCCAGATCGATCTCGCGCGCTCGTTCGTCGCGGATGCGCCGGGCCGGAAGCTCTTCGTGCCTTCTTTCACAGTGAATTACTGACCTGGAGTAAGAGCAGCGGGCGTGTCGTCTCGCCTGCTGCTTCTGCGCCTGCTCTGGCTCTGCCCGTTCTTCGTCGGCTGCTCGGCGCACTACGTGTACGAGACGCGCGACATCCGAGCCCTCGCCGATCAGCACAAAGAGCCCGAGGCAATCGCCGCGCTCGATGCGGCGGAGAGCGCGAACCACTACGACGAGCTGCTCTACCAGCTCGACCGTGGCGCGTGGCTGCACCGTTCAGGCGCGTACGCTGAGAGCACCCGGATGCTGAACGCCGCAGCGGACCTCGCCGATCGCCGGGAAACGGTCAGCTTCTCCGAGGAGCTTCTGGGCAAGGCGCCGTGGCGGATGGGCACGCTGGAGCGGCAGGCGCTGCACGTGCTCAACACGATCAACTACCTCGAGCTGAACCAGCCAGACGATGCGGTGGTGGAGGCGCGGCTGACGGACTCTCTGCTCATTCAGGGCAGGCTCGAAGAGAAGTTCCGCGAGCAGTTCGAAAGAAACATCTCGCTCGCGCCGTTCGACGAGGACATCCGCGACTACCTCGAGCGCCTCGTCATCGGCCGCTACCTCTCCGGCATCGCGCACGAGCTCTCCGGGAATCAGGAGGACGCGTTCATCGACTACTACGACGCGTGGAAGCTGAGCAGATCCGCGCCGCCGGGTGCGCCCACCCACGTCGAGCATCTGGGGCCCTGGCTCCTCCGCAACGCGAAACTGCTCGGCCGAAAAGAGCTGCCGGAGCTGGAGCGAGACGTCAGCGCGACGGATGTGCCTTCGGGCGGCGAGCTCATCGTGATCATCGAGGCCGGCAAGGTCCCCGAACGCGCGATCGAAGGTCCTGAGGGGCAAGGGCACTGGACGGTGAAGGCGCGGAGCTGGTCGCACCACAAGGCGATCGTCGAGGTTTCGAACCAGCGCGTCGAAGCGCAGACGGTGACCTCGCTGGAGAACATCCAGCTTCGGCGCGGGTATCTGGGCGCGATGAGCGACACCGAGCGCAACAGCTCATTCGCCGTGAACGCCGTCATGCTGGGCCTGTACATCGTCGCGTGGCCGGTGATGTTCCCGGTGGTCATCCGCCGGGCGTGGGAGGTGAACATCCGGCTCGCGCAGGCGTGGCTCGCGCTTCCGGCGGAGTTTCAGATCGCCCGGCTCAGCGTGCCGTTGGGAACGCAGCACGTGCTGGTGGATGGAAAGCCGTTCGACGTCACGGTCTCGCCGAAGCGTCCCGCGCTGCTGATCGTCGTTCAGCCCGAGTAGTGCGTCACTTCTCGCGAGCCGCGGCCCTCGTCGCGCCTGCGGCGATCCTCGATGCGAGCTCGGGCTGCAGCCTGCGCAGGATCTCCAGCTCCAGCTCGTAGTCGCGCATGTCGTAGTCAGCGGACAGCGTCACGTGATGCACCACGACGGTCGTCCCGGCGTCCGTCTGTCGCGCCTCGATGCTGAGGCCATAGCCGTAACCACCGTCCGCCGACGTCTCGCGTGCGTACAGCATTCCCCACGGCTGAGGCGTGCCCGCGTCAGGGCCCTCGTGGATCACCGCCATCGCCTGCGGCCAGACCTCGCTCACAGGCTGCGGGTACACGTAGTCGAACAGCATCTGGCCGATGTACCGCTGGCGCGCGACCGACTGCCGAAGGCCGCAGCCCAGGCCCAGCAGCAGCAGCACCAGAAACGCCCTGCGCGCCACCGCTACGGCCTCAGCTCCACCAGATCCGCGAAGATGATCTCGTTGGTTCGTCCGCGGATCGAGGTCAGCACCTCATCCGGCGGCTTCGAATCCAGCTGGATCTTGCAGCACGCGGCGGACGCGCCTTCGAACACGGTGTTCTCGATCTCCTGCGCGTTGATCCCCGCCTCGCGCACCGCACCGAGCACGTTCGCGAGCACGCCCACGCGATCGTGGTGCCGCACGATGAGCTGCCAGCGCGCCGGCGTCTTCTTCGCCACGTTCACGCAGTTGGGGACCACGCCTTCGGAGAGGAAGCTCGCCACGATGCGCACGGCCTCCGTCGCGATTGCCTCCTGCGCCTGCTCCGTGGACGCGCCGATGTGATGCGAGCCGACGACGTTGGGCAGCTTCGCGAGCTCGCTGTCGAAGTCCGCGGTGCCGCCCTTGGGCTCGTTGTCGAACACGTCGAGCCCCACGTTCAGCCGTCCGCTCTTCGCCTCATCCAGCAGCGCGGTTTGATCCACCACGTCCGCTCGCGAGGTGTTGATGAACGTGGCGCCGGAAGGCAGCGCCGCGAGCACCTGCCGCGAGATGAGCCCCTTGCTCTCCGCGTTCGCCGGCACGTGCACCGAGAGGACATCCGCCTCGCGCGCGAGCGCCATCAGGCTCTCCGCCTTCTCGAACCCCAGCGACTTCGCCCTGCCACTCGAGAACGACCGCGACCACGCGACCACGCGCATCCCGAACGCGAGCCCGCGCATCCCCACCGCGGTACCGATGGAGCCGACACCCACGATGCCGAGCGTGCGTCCGTACAGCCCGCGCGCCTCGCTGAACTTCTTCTTGTTCCACTTGCCGGATTTCAGCGTCGAGTCGCAGGCGGCGAGGTGGCGGTCCAGCGCGAGGATGAGCCCGAACGAGAGCTCGGCCACCGCGATCGCGTTCTGTCCCGGGCAATTCGCCACGTAGACGCCGTGCTCGGAGGCGGCTTTGACGTCGATGGTGTTGACGCCCGCGCCCGCTCGAATGACCAGCGACAGCGCGTTCGCTCTGGTAAAGACGTCGCGCTTCACCTCGGTGCTGCGCACGACGAGGATGGCGGCCTCCGCGGCGGCCTGAGGGAGATCATCTGCCTTCAGCTCCGGCCGATAGTCGACCGTCAATCCGAGCCCGCGCAGCTCTTCGAGCTTCTGTTTCGAAAATTCATCGGCGACGAGGATTCGCATCGGCGCCGAACCTACGAGTGCGGACCGACAGTGCCAATTGAATCCTTCGAGAAGTTCACCCCGCGCGTTCACGAGCGCGCGTTCGTCCACCCCATGGCCACGCTGATCGGCGACGTCGAAGTGGGCGAAGAGGCCTCCATCTGGCCCTCCGCCGTGCTCAGGGCGGATCACGGCAAGATCCAGATCGGCGCGCGCACCTCCATTCAGGACGGCACCGTCGTTCACGTCACCGAAGGGCTCTCGACGACGCGGATCGGAGATCACACGACGGTGGGGCATCGCGTCGTCCTGCACGGGTGCAAGGTGGGCAATCACTGCCTCGTGGGGATGGGCTCGGTGCTGCTCGACAACGCGGAGCTCGGCGACTTCTGCCTGCTCGGCGCGGGGTCGCTGGTCACGCAGAACAAGATCTTCCCGCCGAAGAGCTTTCTGCTCGGCTCGCCGGCGAAGCGCGTCCGCGAAGTGACGGCGCAGGAGCTCGAGTGGATCGAGTACTCGTGGCTCGCGTACCAGGACCTCGCCCACCGCTATTCGAAGAAGTAATCGACTTGCCGTTCTCGGCGATCGGGCGAAACTTTCCTTTCACATCCCAACGGGCCGCCGCTATGTCAGCGAGACAGGCAAGCAGGCGAGGAGACCTCTCATGGGCATGATCAACTTCGAAGTGCCGCACCAGTTGCCGAAGGAAGAAGTGAAGCGGAGGCTCGACATGCTCGCGCAGCACTGGGGCACCAAGTACGGCGTGAAGTACACGTGGACCAGCGATCACGAGGCCACGATCAACGGCAAGGCGATGGGCCTCACCATCAACGCCAACTTGAAGATCGGCGACAAGACCGTGGGCGGCGAAGCGACGGATCCGGGGATCCTGTTCCGCTCCAAGGCGAAGTCGTACCTGACCGACAAATTCAACTTCTACCTCGACCCGAAGAAGACGCTCGAGGACCTGAAAAAGACGGTCTAGGCCTCTTCCAGCGCGGCCAGCGCGTATCTCGCCGCCCGCGCCACCGTCTCTCCGCTCTCGGGCAGATCCGGGTAGTACCCCGCGAGCGGCCGCTGATTGAACCGCAGCTGCGCGACCACGTTCCGGTACGCGCGCCGGGCACCGTCGCGATCGCCGAGCTTCTCGAGCACCTGCGCCAGCATGTAGTGTCCCAGCGCGAGCGTAGGCTCCAGGAACATCGCCTTCTGCAGCTCCGCCTTCGCGTCCTCTACCCTGCCCGACTGCATCGCCGCCGCCGCGCCGTACACGTGCGCTTCCACGCAGAGCGGCTCGCGCGAGAGCACCTGAGCGAACACCTCGCGCGCCTGACCATCGCGGCCGAGCAGCGAGTACAGGTTCGCCAGCGTGAGCAGCGAGGGCAGATCGTCTTTTTCGTCGCCGGCGAGGGACTGCAGCAACGAGAGCGAACGTTCGAAGTCGCCCTTGTGCATCGCGGCCACGGCGGCAGCGAGCCGCTCACCCGGGCTCTTCTTCTCGGACACCGGCGACGGAGATGGCTGCGCGGGCGCCGGCTTCGCCTTGTCCGTCGGGAGGACGATGGCGTACTCGCCGGTGGAGAACCGCGGGCGCGCGGGAGGCCTGGAGGCGGGCTTGCTGGCAATGGCCGGTGGCGAAGAGACCGCCGGGAGCACCGGCTTGGTCAGAACTTTTCCCTCGGGCGGACGCCGGTAGATGAACGAGCCCTCGACCTCGATCATCTCGAACTTGTCGTAGACCTTGAACAGGCTCTCCGAATACCCGAGCAGCAGCAGTCCCTCCGGCCGCAGCGAGCTGAGGAAGCGATCCATCAGCCCGCGGATGGTGGGCAGGTCGAAGTAGATGATGACGTTGCGGCAGAGGATGAGATCGAGCGACCCCGCCGGCACCTTCGTGAACACCGGCGCCGCGAGGTTCTGTCCCTCGAAGCGGACGTATCTGCGGAGCGGCCCCGTGACCTGCCAGTCCCCGTCGACGGGCAGGAAGAACCGCGCGCGCCGTTCGTCGCTCACACCGGTGAGCCTGCGCAGCGGGAAGCGTCCCCGCTGGGCGTGCTCGATCGCGGCGGGGTTCAGGTCCGTGGCCCAGAGGTCCACCTCGTCCGCGTCCGCGCCCAGCTCCGCGAGCACCATCCCGAGGCTGTAGGGCTCTTCACCGGTGGCGCAGCCGGCGCTCCAGATCCGCAGCTTCCGGTTCTCGCGGCGCGCTCGCTTGAGCATGTCCGGCAGGATCCGCAGCTCCAGCGCGTTGAACTGGCGGCTGTCGCGGAAGAAGTCCGTCTTGCCGACCGTGACCAGCGGCAACAGCGAGCGGAGCTCGTGCTCGCCGGCGAGCTGCTTGAGCCGCCGCACGTACTCCTCGGCATCGGAGATCCCCAGCGCCGGCATCCGAGCGGTCAACGCGAGGCGCAGGCCGTGGTAGCCCTCCGGAAGGATCTTCAGACCCGCGCGCTCATTGAGCAGCGCCGCAAGATCGTCCAACGCGCCGCGCTCGATGGTCAGCATGCGTCCACCCAGCCGACGATCTGCGCCGCAATTTCATCCAAAGCGAGCACCCGCTCCGCCCCGCCCAGCGCAATCGCCTCGCGCGGCATGCCGAAGACGACGCAGGACGCCTCATCCTGCGCGATCGTATGGCCGCCCGAATCGCGGACGACTTTCAGCCCCCTCGCGCCGTCTCGTCCCATCCCGGTGAGCACGATCCCGATCGCCCGTCTGCCGAACGCGGCCGCGGCGGACTCCAGGAGCCGGTCGCACGATGGCCGGAAGCCCATCAGCGGAGGCGTGTCATCCAGCTGAATCCGGCCATCGCGGGCGACGCAGAAATGCCGCCCCGAAGGCCCGATGTAGACCGTTCCCGGCTCCATCCGCACGCCGTGCTGGGCCTCCACGACCTTCAGCGCCGTCGCGAACGAGAGCCACTGCGCCATCCCGACGGTGAAGCCTTCGCTGATGTGCTGGACGATGCAGACCGGCGCTTTGAGATCGCGCGGCAGCGCTCGGAGCAGCGTGGCCAGCGCCTTGGGTCCGCCCAACGACGCGGCAATCGCCACCAGCGGGAAGCTGGGGCTTCCGGGATCGGCGCGCTCCGGCTTCGAAGGACGGCGCCGGCCCTTCACGTGCTTCACCACGGCCACCTGCGCGAGCAGCGCCACCTGCTTCGAGAGGTTGCGCCAGTACTCTGCCGGTGGATTCTTCGGCCGCTCCGAGACGTCCAACGCGCCCAGGTCCAGCGCCTGAAACGGGTTCGTGCTGGAGGCGTCCTTCTCGTGGAGCACGAGGATGGGCCGCGGCTTCTCCGCCATCACGGCCTCGATCGACGCGAAGCCTTCCTCGGAGCCCTCGGTGAGATCCATCACGATCACATCCGGCGATCGCTGGTTCACCTCGGCGGGCATGTCGCGGAACGTGCAGCCAGTGCTGGCCGCTTCGAGCTCGGGCGATTCGAACAGCGGCCGCGCGATCTGCCCCAGCTTCAGGGATTGATCGACGAGCAGCACCCGGAACGGCGTGGAGCGCGTGCGCACGGATGCCTCACGTCAGCCGATCAATCGTTTGCGCCAGACTCTCCACACCGAGCTCGCCCTTGATGAGGTACGCGTCCGCGCCCGCATCGAGCCCGCGCCGCTTGTCCTCCGGCGCCGCGAGCGACGACAAGATCACGACCGGTAGCTTCTGCAGCTTTGGTGAGGCCTTGAGCTTCCGCGTGAACGTGAAGCCGTCCATCTTCGGCATCTGCACGTCGGTCATGATGAGGTCGTACTCGCCGGCCTGCGCTTTCCGGAGCCCCTCTTCGCCGTCCTGCGCCTCCTCGACGGAGTGACCCAGCGCCTTCACCAGCGCGGACTCGGTCGCGCGAGCGATGGGCGAGTCATCCACCAGCAGCACGCGGAGCCGCTTCGCGCTCGGGCTCTGAGTCACCGGCCGCGCGATCCGGCGGACCTCGTTCATCACGTCGCGGACCTGGAGCAATACGGCAATGCGGCCGTCTTCCAGCGCCGCGGTCCCAGCGATGAATGGCGCGCCCTTCATGAACTCGCCGCCGCAGGGCTTCACGGCGACCTCGCGCTCGTCCACGAAGCCGTCCACCACCAGCGCCGCGAGATCCTGTCCGTGGCGAACGACGACGGCGGGAGGACGATCGTGGCGCGGTCCACCGTTCAGCGCCAAGAGCGGCCCCAGCGCGACCAGCGCGACCGGTTTCCCACGGTGCTGGATCGCGACAGTGCCGAAGATCTCTTTTCGATCCTCGGGCTTGATGCGAGTCACCGAGACCACGTCGGCTGCCGGGATGCCGTAGACATCGTCGCCCAGCCGGATGAGCAGCACGCGCATCAGCGAGAGAGACTGAGGCAGCCGCAGCCCGATGATCGTCCCGCGCCCGAGCCGGCTCTGCACTGACACCGATCCGCCCAGCGCCTCCACTTTGCGCTTCACGACGTCCATGCCGACGCCGCGGCCGGACAGATCGCTGACTTCTTCTTTGGTGGAGAAACCGGCGACGAAGATGAGCTCGATGGCCTCGCGGTCCGAGAGCGCACGCGCCTTGTCGGGATCGAGCACGCGCCGGGCAATCGCCGTCTGGCGGATGCGCTCCGGATCCATGCCGCGCCCGTCGTCTTCCACCTCGACGTGCAGCATGTCTCCGTCAGCCCGAGCGCGGATCGTGAGCCGCCCCGCCGGCGGTTTTCCGAGCGCCTTCCGGAAATCCGGCGCCTCGATGCCGTGGTCCACCGCGTTGCGGATCAGGTGCACGAGCGAATCGCGCACGTCGATGAACATGGACCGGTCCACGCCCGCGTCCGCGTTCTCGACGACGAGATCCACTTCCTTGGTCTGCTGGCGGGCCATGTCGCGGACCGCTCGGGGGAAGGCTTCGAAGATGGTGGTCAGCGGCACCAGCCGCGCCTGAGCCACGTTGTCCGCGAGCTGCGAGAGGTTTCCGTGCAGGCTGTTCACGCCGTCCGCGTGCTGGCGGATGAAGCGGAACGCGTCGTCGCGGAGCAGGTGCAGATCGTTCTCCAGCACGGAGAACTGCGACGCAGCGCCATCATGGCGGATCACGTCAGACAGCTTGAGCACGCGATCGCCCAGCCGCGCGAACCTCTGCAAGAGCGCGTTCAGCTCATTCGACCGGAGCTTCGACCGAGCGGATTCAACGAGCAGATCTCCCGCGAGCGTCCCCAGCGCATCGAGGATCTCCACGTTCACGCGGATCGAACGATCCTTGTCGGACGAGCGCTGCGTCGGAGCGGGTTCTGCGGCGATCTCGTTCTTCTGCGCCGGAGCGGAAACGGCGGAAGGAGCTGCCGCGCCACTCCCCTGCGGAGCAGCTGAAGCTGCCGCGCCATTGGCCGTTGGAACCGGCTGGGGAGCCGGGGCGCCATTCCCTGCCGGCTTCTTCGCGGGCGCCTTCCTCGCGCCTCCGGGATGCAGCGGCGGGACCTCGTGACCGCTGGCCTGCGCGAGCGCCTCACACATCTGAAGCGACGCATCGTTGCCGCTGCTCGCCCCCGCGCTGTCCTCCAACAGATCCGCGACGACGTCACACGCGCGGAGCAGCAGATCGGTGGCGGTGGACGTCGCTGCCTTGCCCTCGCGGTTGGCCTTGAGCAGATCCTCCGCCGCGTGCGCGACCTGCCCGATCGCGGACAGACCCAGCATGCGGGCCTCGCCCTTCATCGTGTGCAGCTCGCGCGCGACGTCGTCCGCCGCCTGAGCAGCGGTGGGCTTCTCCAGATCCAGCACGCCGAGCTGGATCTTCTGAAGCCTGTCGGCCGTCACCTCCTGGAATTTCTTCAGGAGGCTTTTTTTGAGGGCTTCGGTATCCAAGCGTCGTTCGCGGGTTAGTCCGCCTTGAACCGCTTCACGAGCTCCGCCAGCCGGCCCGCGAGCTGCGTGAGCTCCGCTGCCGCCGACGTCGCCTGCTTGGACGCCTGCGTCGTCTGCCGCGTCACGTCTTCGATCTCCGCCATCGACGCCACGACCTGCTCGGTGGCGGTGCGCTGCTGCTGGGTGGCGAGGTTGATGACGCGCGCTGCGTCCGAGGTCTCCTGCACGCCCGCCAGAATCCCCTCCACCGCCGTCGCCGCCACCGCGCCCAGCTTCTCGCCGGACTCGGTCGCGGACTTGGAGGCATCCGCCGCGCCCGCCGCTGCGGCGGTGGCTTCGCGGATCTCGGTGATCAGGTTTTTGATCTCCTTGGTGGACTCGAGCACGTTCTCCGCGAGCCGCCGCATCTCCGCCGCGACGATCGAGAAGCCCTTGCCCGCTTCGCCCGCGCGCGAACCCTCGAGGGCCGCGTTCAGCGCGAGGAGATCGGAGCGGTCCGCGATCTCGTCGATCACTTCGACCACCGTGCCGATGCGCTCCACCCGCTTGGACAATTTTGCAATCGAGTCCGCTACGGCAACGCCGTCGGACCGGATCTGCTGCATCGCCTGAATGAACTCGCCAATCGCGCCGCGTCCGGACCGCGCCGCGCCCAGCGTCTCTTCCGCCACGCGCGCCACGGCTCCCGCGTTCTCCGCGATCTGCGCGGACGCGTGCTTGAGCTCCTCCATCGTGGCGGTGGTCTCGTGAATCGCCGCCGCCTGCTCCGTGGAGGACGTCTCGTGCTGCGTGGACGCCGCGAGCACTTCATTCGCGGACGACGACAGCCGAAGCGCCGCCTCGTTGATCTCGCGCACGAACACACGAAGCGTCTCGATCACCTTGCCGAAGCCTTCGAGCAGCGGCGCCAGGTCCGCGTTCTCAGAGGACGCATTCCAGTGCGACAGGTCGCCCTGCCGAACCAGCGTGAGCAGCCCGTCCAGCGCGCGATCGATCTCCTGCGAGACGATGAGCTTGCGGCGGTCCGCGGCCTCGAGCTTTCCGAGCACGCTGTTCAGCAGCTCCGCGACGTCGCGGGAGTCGCCAGAGAGCCCCTTGAGCTCGACGCGGGCGGAGAGATCTCCGCGGTTCATCTTCTCCAACGTCGAACGCAGAAGGTTCAGCTCGCCGCCGCCAGCCGCAGCGCCGTTGCCGTTCGCCGCTGCCTTCGCGGCAGTCTTCCGCTTCGGCTTCTCGTTGTTGGGTTCAAGCGCCATCTTCAGTCCTCACGGTTGCAAAAAGATCGATGAGCAGGACCGGTCGGCTCTCCGCGCCTTCCAGCCAAACGCCCATCGCACAGCCCTTCTTCGTTCGCGCGGCCATCGGAAGCCGCCGAAGTGAATTCACGTCCACCTGCACCACCCCGCGCACCGCATCCACGCGCAGGCTCCCCTTCGCCCCCGGCGCAGCGAACACCAGCGCCCGGTTCCCTCTCTTCAAAGGCCCGAGCTCGCCGAGCGTGACGGACTCTTCGTCCGGACGATCGATGCGCACCACCAGCGCGGCGTCCGCCGCGTAGACCTCGGAGCCCACCTCGAACACGATGAGCTCCACTTCGCTCTCGGTGAACCCTCCGAAGTCGAGCTCCTCCGCCGCGGCGCTCATCTGCCCACCGCCCGGTTGCGCGCGGACTGCATCACGCGCCCGAAATCCAAAAGCGTGAGCGGCTGAGGGTCCGCCGTCTCGGTGACGACGCC
This sequence comes from Myxococcaceae bacterium, assembly GCA_045802665.1. Taxonomy (GTDB): domain Bacteria; phylum Myxococcota; class Myxococcia; order Myxococcales; family Myxococcaceae; genus JBJMQN01. The sequence continues at coordinate 10,951 of JBJMQN010000484.1, forward strand.
GATGAGGTGCTCGGCGTTCGCGTCGGAGCCAAGAGGCGGCGGCAGGATGTGCTGAACCTGAATGCGGCGAAGGCCAATGATCGCATCCGCAGCGAGCGCGGCCGTGTAGCTCTCCGTGGTCCCGACGAACAGGCGCGTCCGTAGCCCCACCCTCGCCTCCCCTTTGCCGAGGAAGCGGAGCAGATCGATGACCGGCATCACCTCCCCGCGGTGGCCGCACACGCCGAGGATGAAGGCGGGGGTTCGAGGGAGCGGAGTCAGCACGCCCGCGCGGACGACCTCGCGCACGAACTCGGAGGGCACGCCCAGGCGAAGCTCCCCCAACCGGAAGCAGAAGAACTCCCGATCAGCGACGGCCGCGGCTGCGGCGGATCGCTCCGGAGCGGACTGGAGCGCTCGCTTGAGGGGGGAAAAATCCAAGACGGCCGAGTATCAGGACCGCTCCCCGCAGGGTCAAGAAGCCGAGCATTCAGGCGGTACCATCGCCTGACGCCTTGCGATAGAAGGCACCGGTCTCTCGGAGGAAGCCCGCGTTGCCGCGCATTCTGGTCATCGACGACAGCCCGATGCTCATTGAGCTGACGGTGAAAGCCCTTCAATCGGCGGGCTTCGACGCGGCGGGTGCGCTGGATCTGGCCACGCTCGAGGCGCGGCTCGCCGAGGGGGCATTCGACCTCATCCTCGTCGACGTCAACATGCCGGAGATGTTCGGCGACGACGTGGTGGAGTTCCTGAGAGCGCAGCACAAGACGAGCGCGAAGCTCATCCTCTACTCGGACGTCCCCGAAGCCGAGCTCGACCGGAAGGTGAAGAGCTCCGGCGCGCACGGCTCCTTCCCGAAGTCGAAGGGCATCGACGCGCTGATCACCGAGATGGGCCGGCTGCTCGGCGTCACCCCGAAGACCGGCTCGGTGGCAGCGAGCGCGTTCGGCGCTGAGAGCCCGGTCGAAAAAGGTCCGCGCCGCCGCCGCATCCTGATCGTCGACGACAGCGAAGTGACGACGACCGTGATCGCCGAGGAGCTGAAGGCGAAGGGCTTCGAGGTCCACACCGCCGACACCGCCGACAAGGCCACGAGGATCATCCTAAAGAAGCAGACGCGGCCGGACCTCGTGCTGCTGGATGTCCGGATGCCGGGCGTGAACGGCGAGCAGTTCTGCCGGTTCATCAAGAGCAACAGCCTCTTCCGCGGGATCCGCGTGCTGCTGTGCTCCTCGGAGAACGTGGAAGAGCTCCAGCGCATCTGCCGCGAGGCGGGCGCGGACGGCTACCTGCCGAAGGACGCCGTGCTCACGCGGATCATGTCCGCTGAGTTCGCCTGAGCGGCGGCTGAACCGGGAAATCGCGGAAGTTCGCTGCGGGGAGCGCCCCCCAGCGGTGTCCGAACTTCGGTCGAATCCGGGGTCTGTCCGAATCTGCGACAGATCCACTTTCTCTTTTATCCGCGCGCACTTAGCCGAGAAACGCCCTCGTGACGCGGCGATGTAGGACCAGATCGGGCCCGTTGCAAAGGTTCTTTGCAGTTTCGGCGATCGGTTTTCCAAGCCCGTAAGGAACCGAATTCCCTCTCTTTTTCGCCCGATGCACACAACAGGGGTCAGTTGGCGCGGATCCCGCACAAGGGGCATCCCCGCGTAGTCATTGAAGCAGCTTGGAGGTTCGGTCGATGTACACGGTTCGTTCGGGAGACTCGATGAGCGCGGTCGCCGGCAGGTTCGGCGTCAGCCTCACGCAGCTCATCCGGGTGAACCCGAGCGTCCGGAATCCCTCGCTCATCAACCCGGGTGATCGCCTCCGCATCCCGGGCCGCGACAGCTTCCAGCCGTCCGCTCCCGCCGCTCGCACGCGGACGCAGGCGAACCAGCCGGCGCCGACGCTGCACCGCGGCTCCACTGGCCCGGCCGTTCGCGAGCTCCAGAATCGGCTCCACACGCTGGGCTACCTCACCACCGCGGCGCTGGCGACGGGCCCGGGCGTGTTCGGTCCGCGCACCGAGCTCGCGGTGAAGCAGTTCCAGAGCAAGCACAAGATCAAGACCACCGGCGTCGTGGGCAGCTACACGCAGGCGGCGATCTCGAAGGCGCTGCAGGACCGCAAGGCGCAGCAGCCTACGTCCGCCCCCGCCCCGTCCGGTCACGGGTACAAGGGCCAGTACAACGGCCACGTCCCCGCCGCCTCCGTCCGCAACGTGAAGGCGTGGGAGCCAGTGAACGCGCCGGTGAAGTCCACCACCGGCAACCGGAGCGCCGCGCGGTATGCGGACGTCCTCAACCAGTTCGCGGTGGGCGTGAACCCGCGCTACCGCCCGCGCAGCGGCAACACCTACTGCAACATCTTCGTGTGGGACGCCACGAAGGCGATGGGCGCTGAGATTCCGCACTGGTGGCATGGCCACGAGCTGGACGCGAACAGCGTGAACAGCTGGCTGCACCAGAACGGCGTCGCGCATGGCTGGCGGCGAGTGGATGCAAAGACCGCGCAGCAGTTCGCGAACGCGGGCCGTCCGTCGGTGGCGTCGTGGCGGAACCCGGGCGGCATCGGGCACGTCGCGATGGTTCGCCCCGGATCGATCAACGCCGCGGGTCCTGCGTCAGCGCAGGCGGGCGCGAGGAACTTCAACTACGGGCACATCGCCAACGGCTTCGGCTCGCGGCACCCCGAATACTGGGTCCACGCTTAGGGCTCAGCAGAAAACTTCAGGAGTCGGCATCGGGCTGACTTCGAACGGGACTTCGACTTTCCCCCTTTGGTCGAAGTCCCGTTTTTTTGTTTGCGCGCTCGCCCATCCCGCGAGCGAAGTTGCCGATCAAGAGCCACGGCGCCGCGGCCTTGAACTCGGCGAGCATCTTCCGGATGCCGATGGGCTCGCCGCCCGCGCCGCGGTCCTTCGCGATCTCGATGTACTGCATGGGATCGATGCACAGAGACCGCGTCTGCACCTGGTTCACGCGGTACTTCTTGATGAGGCGCTTGAGCGCATCCGCTTCGCCGCGACGATCGGTCACGCCGGGGAACAGGAGCAGATTCAGCGCGAGGTAGCCGCCCTTCTCCCGAGCGATGGCGATCGATCGTTCCACGTCCTCCCAGCCGTACTTCACCGGCCGGTAGTACGCCTCGTAGAGATCCTTCACCGCGGAGTTGAGCGACACGCGGCACGCATCGAGGCCCGTGTCGAACAGCGCCGACATCGCGTCTGGCAGCGAGCCGTTGGTGTTGATGTTGATCGAGCCCTTGTCCGTCTTCGATCGGATGTAGCGGATGGACTCCGCGATCTGCTTCCAGCGCGTGAGCGGCTCGCCCTCGCAGCCCTGACCGAAGCTGACCATCGTGCGGCCCGGCGCGTGCTCGATGTGCCACACGCCGATGTCGCCCATCTCGTCGCCGCCGGGCCCGTCGTTCATCCGTTCATGTGACGCGGGCGGACCTTCGGGAGGTTGATCCGAGATGCAGCCCACGCAGCGCGCGTTGCACATCACGGACGCGGGGATGGCGCCCTCGTCGCGGCAATAGAAGATGTTCTGGCTGGTGAAGCACCGATAGACGAGCGCGCAGGTCTTGAGCTGCTTGAGCACGCGGTTGTCCGGGAAGCGCGCGAGGTGCACGTCCACCTGCTGCTTCAGGTCCGGCGTGGAGTAGAGCTGCGGATCCCA
>JBJMQN010000485.1:0-7017 GCA_045802665.1 Myxococcaceae bacterium
ACAAACAAACCCAACACTAAGAACAACAAATCAACTAAGTCCTGGAGCATGCCGGTGCCCACAGGATCGATCTTCTGCACTTCGGTGAGCGCCCAGGTGTCGGTGAGCAGCGCGAACTGGGTGGTCCCGAAGACATACGCGTTCGAGCTGTCCGCCTGCCCGGCGGCGCTGTGCGCGGCATCGCCGCCGTGCGCCTGCCAATTCTTCTTCGACATGTCGACCTTGCTGAAGCTGTCGTTGAAGAACTTCTGCGGGATGAGGACGTTCAGCACCTCTTCGCGCCCCTCGCAGGTGTACATGCCGCCCTGCTGGAACCTCACGTAGTCGATCCCGGTCGCCCCGCCCTTGAGCGGACCCACGACGCCCACGTCCTTGTCGGGCTTCGTGCAGGTGACCTGTTCACCCTGCCCGAGCCAGCACTGATGCGCGGAGAGGTTGCCCTTGTGGTGGTCCGACGTGCCGCTGCTGTCGCAGTCCGGGTAGCCCTGAATGGTGTTACCGCTGGAGTCGGTGCCGTGGCTCGTGAACTGGTTTCCGTTGGAATCCAGCGAGCCCTCGTGGTCACAGAACGTGTTGCGCGCGTACTTCTGCACGGCGCTGCCGTTGCCCGAGTTGTCGGTGTTCGAGCCTTCCGATGGAATCGCCTTGTCGTAGTTCTGCACCGTGTAGTCCCACAGCGTCGAGTAGACCGCCTCCTGCTGGTCCAGCTTGAACTTCAGCAGGTCGTCCAGGAACAGCACGTAGAGGAACACGGGGATGATGAGGAGCATGCTGATGGCGAGCTCCACCATCGCCTGACCGCGCTGCTGCTTCAGCTTGAGCGTCTTCTTCATCGGGTCAGTCCTCAGTCCGGAAGGTTCGCCGCCGCCGCGAGCGCAACCGCGTCGGTGTTGCCGGAGGCGCCCAGCACGATCGCCAGCTCGCCGGTCTTGAACGGGTGCAGCTTCGCGCGCCAGTACGGATCGAACATGTTCGGCGGAGACTTCCAGCTGCCGAAGCGGTGGAAGTAGACCATCGCCTTCGACACCGCCGCGCCATCACCGGCCGCGAGGTTCAATGTCGCGCTGCCGCCGAGCTCGCTCTTGATCTGCGCGTTGCTGGAGAGCTCCCACGGCGCCTTGGTCACATCGCCCATCCGGATGGGCATCGTGATGTAGCTGTAGACCGAGGGCTGGCCGTAGTCGTTGTTCACCGACGGGTCCGCTCGGAAGGCCATGTAGCAGTTGCCGGTCATGATGCAGCTGGTGAGCGGCTTCTGGTTTACGCCCTCGAATTTGTGCGTCCCCTTGTGCGCGCCGCCCGGGCTGTGACCGCCGCCGTTCTTGTCCGAAAACACGTACGAGTCCGACGCCATCCAGAAGCCGACGCCATCCTTCCAGCTCGTGAAGAGCCCGCCGCCTTCGGTGTGCGCCGAGGAGCTGGTCCCTTCATCGCCCTGGCCGCCGTGCAGGTTGCCCTTGCCGCCGTTCACCGTCTTCGCGGTGCCGGAGAAGCCGGTGCCGGGGACGGGCACATTGATGTTCGCGCCCGCCATCTGCAGCAGGTCCATGTACCACATGGGCATCACCCAGGGCTGAGGCCAGCTCGCGCCATCCAGGTTCGCGGCCCAGCCGTTGCGGCTGCCGTTCGCCACCGCCGTCATCTCCTTGGAGAGCTGGGTCTTTCCGCGGCTGCCCGCACCGCCGACGCAGATGGGCGACCCGTCGATGGCGCAGCTGAACTTGTTGATGTTCATCGCGCCCACCACCATCGAGATGTCCGAGGCGCGCTTGGCGTTGACCGCCTTCAGCTTGTCGAGATCGTACGACTGGCCGTTTCGCAGCGCGTTCATCGTCTCCACTGCCACCAGGTCCTGATGGGCGTGGAGCGTGTTCATGAGCAGCTGCAGCGTGGTCACCGCCGACCTGAACGAAGGGTCGAGTTTCGCGACGCGGCCGTCCCACTTGTTCGCGGCGTTGCCCCACGTGCTCATCTTCCCGAGCGCCTGGAAGCCGTGGATGCAGTGCATGAAGCACGTCCAGCACGCGCACTCGATGAACTCGATGCCTGCGACTTCGAGCATGTTGATGCGGCCCGCGCGCATGTAGTTGCCGGTGATGGACGCCAGCGACATGTACGCGTGCAGGTTGTTCATCGAGACCAGCGCGGCGGCGAGCGCTCGGTTCGAGACGGCGAAGTAGTTGAGCGCGCGCGCCTCGACGACGGCCATCGAATATGCCTGCGCGTCCGAGTGCTGCTGCAGGCGGATCTTCTCGTGGACGGCATGGCCCACGTTGAACGAGAGGATCATCATCAGCGCGAGCAGGAACATCGACAGTGCAGAGAGCACCATCGCCTGACCGCGCTGCGCCTTCCGACGCGCTAGTACTTGAACGAGAACTTGCATTGCGAGCTCGTGGGCAGCTTGTTCTTGTAGAGGTTCGACTGCATTCGCATCGTGTACGTGGCGCGAATGGGGATCAGGTACACGCCCATCATCGCGGGGACGAGGTAGTCCGTGTGCTTGATGCCGCCGGTCTCATCTTTGCCCGTCTTGCCGAGGCGCAAGACCGGGTTCGTTCCCATGTTCGTGTAGATGCCGTGGATGACGGTGTTCGCGAACGGGATGATCAACTGGTAGTTCAGCAGCACCTGCGCCTTGAGCTTGGTGACCTGCGCGGTGGCCCAGTTCGGCGTGTCCGGGAAAGAGTTCTTCGGATCGTCGAAGTCCATCTCCTGCCCGCCCCCCACCTGATTCTGCAGCGGGCCGCAGATGTCCACGCGGACGTTGTCCATCACCGGGTAGTCGGCGACCTTTCCCTGAAGCCCGACGCGGTGGATGAACCACTTCTGGAGAAAATTGGAGGCGCCCGCGGTCTTGGTCACCGAATGGCCGCGCGCGATCACCGGGAGCAGCGCGGCGATCGCGGCGCTCTTCATCTTGTCCGGATCCGCGCCGTTGATGCTGCCCGCGCGCACGGCGCGATACGCGGCGTACTTCGTGAGCAACCGCGCCTGATGCATCAGGCCGAGCTGAATGATCCCGAGGATCAGGAAGACGAACAGCGGGAGCACGAGCGCGGATTCGACCGCTGCTTGTCCGGTTTCTCGCCCTGAGCGGGGCAGGCGCTGTCTCATACGGGCGACAGTGTCTCTCCCGCTGCCCAGAGGGAGCATCGGTCGATCGGACCCGCTTGATTTTCTTGGGGTGCGGGAAAAGCGAAAGGCCGGCGCCGGGAGGATCCGCCTGGGACAATCACACCCCGCGAAGAGGTGTGAAACACCCGCGGATCCCTCCAGACTGCCGGCCTTCCAACTGCGCGATCTCCGTCGAGACCTACAGCGGCTTACAGCCTCAGACGTCGTAGTAGAGCTGGAACTCCATCGGGTGCGGGCGCAGGCGGACCTGATCAGCGTCCTTCTTCTTGAGCTCGATCCAGGTCTGGATCACGTCCTCGGTGAAGACGTCGCCCTTCAGCAGGAACTTGTGGTCCTTCTGCAGTGCGTCCAGCGCCTCATCCAGCGAGCCGGGCATCTTCGGCACTTCGCGCAGCTCCTCCGGCGTGAGCCCGTAGATGTCCTTGTCGAGCGGCTGACCGGGATCGATCTTGTTCTCGATGCCATCGAGCCCCGCCATCAGCTGCGCGGCGAACGCGAGGTAGCCGTTGCAGGACGGATCCGGCGAACGGAACTCGAGCCGCTTCGCCTTGGGCGACGGGCTGTACATCGGGATGCGGATGGACGCGGACCGGTTGCGCGAGCTGTACGCGAGGTTCACCGGCGCCTCGTACCCCGGCACGAGCCGCTTGTAGCTGTTCACCGTCGGGTTGCAGAGCGCCGCGAGCGAGCGCGCGTGCTTGAGCACTCCGCCGATGTACCAGAGGCACATCTCGGAGAGTCCCGCGTAGCCGTCACCCGCGAACAGCGGCTTGCCGTTCTTCCAGAGCGACTGGTGGGTGTGCATGCCCGACCCGTTGTCGCCGTACAGCGGCTTCGGCATGAACGTGACGGACTTGCCGTGCTTCCACGCGACGTTCTTGATGACGTACTTGAACCACATCAGGTTGTCCGCGGTCTTCACCAGCGTGTCGAACTTGAAGTCGATCTCCGCCTGGCCGGCCGTGGCGACCTCGTGGTGCTGGCGCTCGACCTCGATGCCGACCTCTTTGAGCACGCGGCACATCTCGGTGCGGAGGTCCTGCTGGCTGTCCGCCGGCGCGACCGGGAAGTAGCCGCCCTTGTACGGAATCTTGTAGCCGCGGTTGCCGCCCGCCTCTTCACGGCCCGACGACCACGCCGCCTCGGTGGATTCGATCTTGTAGAACGCCGAGTGCTGGTTCGCCTCGAAGCGGACGCCGTCGAAGATGAAGAACTCCGCCTCGGGCCCGAAGTACGCGGTGTCGGCGAAGCCGGTGCTCTTCAGATACTTCTCCGCCTTGATCGCGATGTTGCGCGGATCTCGGGAGTACGGCTCCTTGGTGATCGGATCCTGAATCGTGCAGATCAGCGAGAGCGTGGGGTGCTGCATGAAGGGATCCATGACCGCGGAGGCCGGGTCCGGAACCACGAGCATGTCGGAGGTGTGAATCTCCGCCCAGCCGCGGATGGACGAGCCGTCGAAGCCGAGGCCCTCCTCGAAGATCTCTTCCTTCAGCTCGTGGATGGGCACGGTGAAGTGCTGCCAGGTGCCCACGAAGTCCATGAACTTGAGGTCGACGAACGTCGCGCCTCGGTCCTTCGCCAACGCAATGACTTCCTTCGCCTTCATCATCTGCTCCTCACGGAAAAACGGACGGCGGGGGAGGGGCGCATGCTGACAATCGGCCCCGAAAAAAAGACGCCGGACACTAGACACCGCGTCTGTTGAATGGAAGTGCGATCGCCCGAGCGAAACCTCGCGGAACAGAGGCGCTGTTGAGTGGAAACAAACGGGAGAAAACGGACGCTGGATGGAGCCGGATCGACTCGTCTAGCGATTGCTGGCGAGCTCTTCGAGCGCCGCGCGCGCGCGTCTCTGAAAATCAGCGCCGGAGAGCCGAAGCGGCCGAGTCGCAGAAGAGAGCTGCACCGCAAGCTGCTGATACACGCGGTCCGCGAGGAACGCCCCGGCCCCGCGAGGAACGATCGAATCCTTCACCTTCGGATCAAAGAACCGAGCCCGCTGAGCCGGCTGCGCAGAATCGAAAGCAGTGAGCGCCTCTCGAGCGATCAGCGCCTGCCGCTTGCGAAGCAGCTCGAGCGATCCACTGTCCACCCCAAGCAGCTCCGTCTCCGTGGCGCCATTCAGCAGCTGCCGAGCAGCAAAGATCGCCGCGCCCTCGCGAAACAGCGCGTCCGCGAAAGGTGACGAGAGCGGAGCGGGCTCCCGCATCGAAACGGCGGACAGCACGAGCTCACGAGCAATCCGAGCGCGCCGAGCTCCCGCATCGCTCAACTCAGGAGCGCGAGCATTGAAGAACAGCGCGTCGCGAGCATGGAACACCGGCTCCGGTGAGCGCGACACGCCGAGCGAAATCTTCAGCGGAGGAAGCGGGCCGCAGATCGCATCGGCCTTCAGCGCCAGCGTCTTCGTCTCTGTTCCTGCCGAGTCGGAGAAATCCGCCAGCGTCGCGAGCAGCGCATCCGGCTTGCTGAAGATCGTCGTGAGCAGCTTCTCATCCGGATCGATCTGCGACGGCGCCGCGTGAAACCGCTTCAGCACTGCGTCGTGAGACTGCTCGTACCAGCGCCACTTCCCGGCGACGTCGGAGGCGGGAGCGTCCACCATCATCGCTCGCACGCCGTCGTCGACCTCCAGCGACTCCGCGTTCGACGGAGGCGCGTGGGCGCACGAGGACAGGACCAGCGTGAGAAGAAGCCAACGCAAGCGGGCGCGGACCATACCGCGCCGTGCTCGGCCGGGGCCTTCTCGTTAAGCTCCCTCTGCGTTGTCCGAATCGAGCCAGAAATCCCAGACGCTCCGCCGCAGGGCGCGGCTGTCCACCGTCGTCACCGTTCTGGCGAGCTTCGGAATCGCTGCGTGCCTGGGGCTCGTGATCTACGCGGCGACCAGCGTCACCTTCCTCGCGAGCGAACCGATGGCGGACCCCCGCTTCGGGCCGCAGACCGCGTGCGCGCTCAAGGCACTCAAGGGCACTCGCACCGGCTTCACCGTCGGCGTCGATGGCGCGGTGGCGCTTTACTCCGAGTCGGAGATCGCGCTCTGTGGCGCGGGGCAGAAACCTGAGCCGCGGCGATTCGAGCTCGGTGGGATCCAATCCGCGGCGATGGACTTCGACGGAACGCTCTGGGTCTCGCGCACGAAGGACGGCGAGGCGGAGCTCTTGAAGCTCTCCCGCGAGGGAAGCGGATTCGAATCTGCCGGCGAGCTCGGCGGGATTCTGGTCGGGACGGCGCACGGGGTCGTGGGGTTGGACTCGTCCGCTCGGCTCGTGTCGGTGAGCGGGGACGGCAGCGTGACCGGCATCGTGTCGCTCCCTGAACGGCAGCTCTGGAGCGTGGAGAAGCCGCCGCGCCTGCTCGTGAACTCGGATGGGACGCTGGTGCTGGTGGTCGCCTATTCGGGCATCTTCGTGTTCGACGCTCAAACGTTGGACAAGGTGCGCGCCGAGGCGCCCTGCAACGTCGAGTGGGCGTGGTGGCTGCAGAGCGATGATCTGCTCCTGTCGTGCGGCCCGAACGCGAGCTGGAGTTTGAAGTTGAACGCGCGGACCGGAGAGCGGGAGCAGGCCCGGCTGCCCCACGGACGGCCATCTGTTCGCGTTCCTGGAATCGGAACCTACGTGGAGGACTGCGGCGCGCTTCCCTGCAGTACGAATCCGCCGGGGTAGCGCTTATGATTGGGCGATAGCCATGGCTGAAGACTTGGGTGAGCGCGAACGCGAGGTCCTCCGCGCCATCGTTCAGGACTACATCACCACCGGCGGACCCGTGGGCAGCTCCCAGCTCGCAGGCCGGCCGGAGTTCGACGTATCCGCCGCGACGATGCGCAACGTCATGGCTGACCTCGAGGCGCTGGGCTACCTCGAAAAACCGCAC
>JBJMQN010000486.1:0-6835 GCA_045802665.1 Myxococcaceae bacterium
CCCGGTGTCTTCAGACGGGCGCGGAAGAACGCAGCTAGTTCAGATGCGCGCAGAAGAACGCGCGGCTGCCCGAGTCACAGTTTAGCTCCAGCATCGGGAGTCTTCGGCTCGCCATCTCGGCGGTGTCATCCTTGCCATCGAGCAGCTCGCGGTAGATCGCAACAGCTCGCTGACGCGCGCTTGCGCCTTCTTCCGGGCTCACGCGCTCTTCCTCGGGGACGTCCTTCGCTGGGTGGCTCAGCGACCACTTCGTCTCGAGCGCCTCCGCGAGCTCCGCCTTGATGATCCGCCCGAGCGGATGGTTCGGATGCAGCGCGAGGAATTCGTCCGAACGCTCAATCACCTCCGGGTAGACCGCACGCCGCTCGCGACATGACAGCTTCCTGGACCACGCAGCATGCTGCAGAAAGAGGAACGCCTGTCCGCCCCACCGGGTCTGCGGCTGCGTGACGAGCAGCGACCAGATGAGGTCATGCTGGTGGTGCCACCCAGGCCAGGGCGGCGCCCAGTCCCAGCTCAGCTGCTGGCCTTTGATGGTCTCCTGATGCAGCTCGCCCACCTTTTTCCCGTCGGTGTCGAGGAGCCCGGTCGCGAGCGAGTCCGCGGCGAAGAAGAGCGCTCCGCGACGTTCGAGGTTCTTCGTCCTCGCCGCGTCCGAGAGCAGCTTCGAGATGAGCGCGCGGCGCTGATTTTCGCGGATGGGCGGATCCGCGAGCGCCGGATAGCTGCCGATCAGCTGCCCGGCCGCGACTTCCGCGGGATGGACTTCGTAGAACTCCGGCATGCCAACGAACAGCTCTGCCGTGGCGGCCGTGTAGCGCTCCTTCAGCTTTGCGCTCAGCGCAGGAGAGGTGGCGAAGAGACTGACGTGCGGGGACATGCGCTTCCTCGCATCCGCGTCGGGGATCACCGTCGCGACGACTGCGCGGACCTTGTCTTTCTGCCAGGTCGTCGCATCGCGGAAGTACGCACAGCCCCAGTCGTCCTCTGTGCAGCCGCTGAGCGTGGTTCCCGGTCCGACGACGTCGGTCAGCTGCTTCGCCAGCGCGTCCCGAGCTTTGGTCAGAGCCGCGTCGTCGCCCTGCTGCTCGACCTCGAATGCGCCGAGCTCACAGTCGGTGGCGCCGAGCTGCAGGGCGTAGAACAGCCAATGCCGATCGCCCAGCGGCGACGGCTGAACGCAGCGGAAGCACCACCGGTGTCGGTCACTCGCGGCGGTCTGCGTCACCGAATTCGGTTCGCAGGAGATCGTCGGATGACGTTGCTTCCAGGACGCCAGCGGCTCCCGTCGGGACAGCGCTGAGAAGGTGTCGGAGAGCAGGTCGTCGGTCGCGCTCCCGGCGTCGGGGGCTGACGTGTTCAGGGTCTCGTGCTTACTGCACGCGGTGCTCGCGAACGCAGCGAAGACGATGAGGACGAAGCGTTTCATTCAGCGGCGCAGGTCAGAATGCCAAAAACGAAAACGGCGCGGAACCCGAAGGCTCCACGCCGCGATCGCTGAACCTCAACGCGCCTAGTAGTGCTGCACGCGCGCGAGCAGCAGCTGTCGATGCAGCTCCATCGTCGGCGGCAACCGGTCACCGAACTGAGCGAAGAACTCCTTCTCGCTCTCGAGCTCCTTCTTCCACTCGTCCATGTTGAGCTCGGTGGCCTGGTTCACGTTCTCGTCCGGGACGTTGAGGCCGGAGAGATCCAGATCGCCCGCCTTCGGCACCCAGCCGAGCAGCGTCTCCTGGCCGCCCACGCGGACGTGCGCGCGATCGATGATCCACTTGAGCACGCGCATGTTCTCGCCGTAGCCGGGCCAGAGGAACTTGCCCTCCTTGCTCTTCCGGAACCAGTTCACCATGAACATCTTCGGCGGCTGCGCGATGTGGCGCTGCATCTTGAGCCAGTGGGTGAAGTAGTCGCCCATGTGGTAGCCGCAGAAGGGCAGCATCGCCATCGGGTCGCGGCGAACGACGCCCACTTTTCCCGTCGCGGCGGCCGTCGTCTCGGAGCCCATCGTTGCGCCGAGGAACACGCCGTGGCCCCACGAGAACGCCTGCACCACCAGCGGAACCGTGTCGGACCTGCGCCCGCCGAAGATGATCGCCGAGATGGGCACGCCTTCCGGATCGTTCACGTGCTTGCTGAGCACCGGGTTGTTCGTCGCCGGCGCGGTGAAGCGGCTGTTGGGGTGCGCGGCCTTCTCGGTGCTGCCCTTCTTCCACGGGCGGCCCTGCCAGTCGGTGAGCTCTTCCGGCACTTCGCCGTCCATGCCCTCCCACCACACGTCCCCATCCTTCGTCATCGCGACGTTGGTGAAGATGGTGTCGCGCGAGATGGTCTTCATCGCGTTCGGGTTGGACGAGAAGTTCGTCCCCGGCGCGACCCCGAAGTAGCCATTCTCCGGGTTGATCGCGTACAGGCGGCCATCCGGGCCCGGGCGCATCCACGCGATGTCGTCGCCGACCGTCCAGACCTTCCAGCCCTTGAAGCGGTCCGGGGGGATCAGCATCGCGAAGTTGGTCTTGCCGCACGCGGACGGGAACGCCGCCGCGACGTAGGTCATCTGCCCCTCGGGGGATTCGACGCCGAGGATGAGCATGTGCTCGGCGAGCCAGCCTTCGGTCTTGCCGAGGTAGCTGCCGATGCGCAGCGCGAGGCACTTCTTCCCGAGCAGCACGTTGCCGCCGTAGCCCGAGCCGATCGACCAGATCGTGTTGTCCTCGGGGAAGTGGCAGATGAAGCGGCGGTCCGGCGAGAGGTCACCGGTGCTGTGCAGGCCGCGGTTGAAGTCGTTGCTGTCTCCCAGCATCTGCAGCGCCGCGGACCCCATGCGGGTCATGATCCGCATGTTGAGCACCACGTAGATGCTGTCGGTGATCTCCAGGCCGACCTTGCTGTACGGAGAGCCCAGCGGGCCCATCACGTACGGGATCACGTACATCGTCCGGCCAGCCATTGCGCCGTCGAAGAGCTTGGTGAGCTTCCCGTACGCCTCCTGCGGATCCATCCAGTTGTTGGTGGGTCCCGCGTCCGGCTTGTCCTTCGTGCAGATGAAGGTGAGGTGCTCGACGCGCGCGACGTCGTTCGCGTTGGACCTGTGGAGGTAGCATCCCGGCCGCTTCTGCTGATTAAGCGGAATGAGGATTCCCGCCGCGACCGCTTCTTCGGTCAGCCGCTTCTTCTCCTCTTCGCTGCCGTCCACGAAGACCACGCGGTCCGGTTTGGTGAGCGCGGCCATCTCGGTGACCCACTTGTGAACGTGAGCGTTCTTGGTGGGGAAGTTGATCTGCATCGAAACGTCCTTTTGGCTTCGCATGGGGACGGCACGGTAGGACCGGCGCCCCTCACGCGTCATCTGGAAGGATCTGATCTACCGGGCGGCCGTCGCGTGGTGAACTGCTAATACGTCGAGGCCGAGCTATCAGCTAATGACACCGTTCACTCGGAGCGTTGCTCTGGGGGATTCGACCCAGCCGACACGAGCCCACGAACCTCTTCGGACGGCAGATAGCCGAGCTCGTGGCTGGATTTGGCGAGCGTCTGAAGCTGCTCGGCCATCGGATCCGTCTCCGGCTTCAGGCGGCTGAACGCGTCCTTCAGCACTTCGGGCTTGAGCGGGTGCTGGGTGAGCTCGCCGAAGGATTTGTTCGCGACCTCGGCGAAGGCTGCCGGATCCTTCCTCCAGCGCTCTGACAGCTCCCGGTGGGCGTCGAGGATTTCTTGAACGAGCTGCGGCCGAGTGCGCATCACCTCATCCGTCGCGACCAGCACCGTCGTCGGGAACGTGCCTTGCGGCCACAGGTCTCGCTCGTCGATCAGCACGTGCGCGCCGGCCTCGTGGATCATCCGGGAGGCCCACGGCTCGGGGACCCACGCACCGTCGAGCTCGCCGCGCTTCATCTGACCGAACGCGTCCGCATTCGCCATCGACAGCACCTGCACGCCCTTCTCGCCGAGCGCCACATCCTTCATCCCGTGCGCGCGCAAAAAGTGCCGGAGCGCCACGTCCTGCGTGTTGCCCAGCTGAGGCGTCGCGAGCTTCTTCCCGTCGAGTTGATCGGTGGAGGTGATCTCCTTCTTCACCACCAGGAGCGACCCGCCGGACGCCGCGCCCGCGAGCACGTGCAGCTTGCCGCCGCTTCGAACGTACGCCGTCAGCGCGGGCCCACCGCCCACGTACGCCATGTCGAGCGATCCGCCGAGCAGCGCCTCCATCGCAGCGGGCCCCGCGTTGAACGCGTGCATCTCCACCTTGCCGTGGGTGGCCTTCTGGAAGGTCCCGTCGGTCTTGCCGACCAGCGCCTGCGCGTGCGTGATGTTCGGGAAGAAGCCCAGCCGAAGCGGCGTGTCGGCGGTCACCTTCGGCTGACCACAGGCGACGAGCGTGAGGAGCAACGCGGAGGCGAAGACGCGCTTCATGCCGGCGACACCAGTCCCCACCGCTTCCTGATCCGCACTTCCACCGAGCGGAACACGACGCGGTCCACCACCATCCCGATGATCACGATCGCGATCATCACGCCCATCACCTGCGCGACATCGAGCAGATCCCGTCCCACCGTGAGCAACTGCCCGAGGCCGCCGGACACGAAGAGGAGCTCGCCCGCCATCAGAGCGCGCCACGCGAAGCTCCATCCGAGCTTGAGGCCCGTCACGATTCCCGGGAGCGCCGCCGGTGCGAGCACGCCGGTGTAGAAGCGCCGCCCTCGGATTCCCAGCGTGCCGGAGACGTTGAGCAGGATCGGCTGAATGCCGTGCACCGCGTCCTCGGCGGAGATGCTGATCGCGAGCAGCGAGCCCATCACGACGACGAAGACGATGGCGCTCTCGGAGAGCCCGAACCACAGCAGGGCGAGCGGCAGCCAGCAGATGGACGGCAGCGCCTGCAGCCCCATCACGATCGGCTTCACGTTCAGCCGGAAGAACTTCACCCGAGCGATGAGGAACCCCAGCGGCACGCCGATCGCCGCCGAGATGAAGTAGCCCTCCATCAGCCGGATCATCGAGCGCAGCGTCGCCTTCGCGAGGCTCCCGTTCTGGATGAGCTGCACGAGGCTACCGCCAACCTTCGACGGAGGCGGGAACAGGTATCTGGGCCAGGGCCCGTACCTAGCCGTGAGTTCCCACAGGCTCAGCAGAGCCAGCAGGAAGATCAGGCGCTGAGCGGCTTCTGTCAGCGACTTCTTCATCCGCCACCTCGGGCGTCAGTTCAGGAACGGGAGTGTGCGCCGGGTGACGGCCCGGCAGCGTCGCTTCGGCCTGCTTGATGGCGGAGCGGATCCGCCGCGAGAGCTCGACCACCATCTCGTCGTCGGGATCGCGCGGCCTCGGCAGCCGCACCTCGAGATCCCAGAGGACGCGCCCGGGCCGAGCGGCCATCACCACGATGCGATCCGCGAGCACCACCGCCTCGCGCACGTTGTGAGTCACGAAAACGATCGTCTTCCGGTACTCCTCCCAGAGCCGCTGCAGCAGGTCGTGCATCCGCTGGCGCGTCTCCGCATCGAGCGGCGCGAATGGCTCGTCCATCAGGAGCACGGAAGGATTCATCGCCAGCGCTCTCGCGAGCGACACGCGCATCTTCATGCCGCCGGAGAGCTCGTGCGGCATCGCCTTCTCGAACCCGGTCAGGTTCACGAGGTCCAGGAACTCCTGCGCCCGCTCTCTGCGCGTCTTGCGCGTGAGGTGCTTGCAGCCGGCGAGGGCGAAGAGGAGGTTCTGCTCGACGTTGAGCCACGGGAAGAGCGCCGGCTCCTGGAACATGAGGAGGCGGTCGGGGCTCGGGCCGTCGATCCGGTTGCCGTCGATGCGGATGTCGCCGCCGGACGGCTTGAACGCGCCCGCGAGCGTGTAGAGCAGCGTGCTCTTGCCGCAGCCGGACGGACCGAGCAGACAGAGGAACTCGCCCGGGTGCACGTTGAGGGTGATGTCCTGCAGCGCTTCGACTTCGTTCTGATACGTGTGGTCGACGGCGCGGATGGAGATCTTGGGCTCGCCCGCTTTGTCGCGCGAAGGAACGAGCATGCCGCGGCTCCGCTCCGGGCGGGTTCGGCGTCTCACGCTGGACAGCAATCGGCGCAGCATCGTTTGCAAAGGTAGGGACGGTGTCGCGAGGACGCACGACGAAGCCCACCCCCGCGCTGGATGGATCAACTGGCGTCGCAGGTGTGCTGAGGGGTGCCACCAGAGGGAAAAGAAGTTCCCACCTGAGGTTGGCAACCAGACGAACCAGCGTCCGATGCGGACAGGGTCCCATGGTCGCAGCCTTGCAGCGGCATGGGAGGTCCCGAATGAAGCCACTCATCGTGGAAGACCTGGTCGAGGCGCTCGAGGAGCTGGTCCCGAAAGGGCCCGAGCGCGTGCAATCCGCACTGCTCGGCGCGTCGATTCGGCCGGCGTCGCTGCAGCCGTACCTGTTCTTCCGGCCCGGCCAGTACACGCGAAATCTGATTCAGCGGACCGAAGACTTCGAGCTGCTCTGCCTCTGCTGGGACGCGGGGACCAGGAGCGCGGTGCACGATCATTCAGGCGAGGAGTGCTTCTTCCTCGTCCACCACGGCAGCTTCCGCGTCGACAACTTCGCGCTGCTGGAAGGGGGCAAGGGCCCCGGCTACGCGCTGCTCGAACACGAAGGCACGCTGCTCAACGTGGGCCCGAGGATGGTGGATCACCGCAGCTCCACCGCGGACATTCACCGCGTCTCCGTGATGCCGGGAATGGGCCGCGCGGTGTCACTGCACGTGTACGCGAAGCCGATCGATCGCTGCCTCGTCTACGACGTCCCGAATCGCCGCTGCGGTTGGGCGTACAGCCGGTATCACTCGGTTGGTGGCCAGTGGCACGC
>JBJMQN010000487.1:0-15735 GCA_045802665.1 Myxococcaceae bacterium
CAGCGGCCGCTGCCGGGCTACCCGGGAGCGTTCGTCGTCTATGACTTCTGGGCGCCGTGGTGTGACGCGTGCCGGTCGGTGGATGTGCGGTTGCGAGAGCTCGCCGCGCGAGACTCTCGCGTGCTCCTCCGGCGGGTGAACATCGTGGACTTCGATTCGAAGATCGCGCGAGCGGCGTTACCCGGCGTGGAGGTTCTTCCCCACGTGCGCGTCATCGATCCGGATGGCGCGACGGTGCTGGACCTGAGCGGCCCGGCGGATCAGGTCGTGGACGCGGTGAACGCCGCCGTCAAACCTTGAAGTACTTCGGGAACGCCGCGAGCAGATTCACCATCGAGTCGTTCCACACCAGCGGCCCGAGCGCGACGGCCCACGCGATCAGCACCGCCCGCGCGATCGACGGCCGCCGCCCCGCCTTCACCGCGCCCACCGCGAGCAGCGGCGCCAGCATGATCGCTCCGTGCCAGAAGTAGTTCTGCGTCTCGACCAACGCGAGCAGCAGACACAAGAGCACCGCCAGCGCGACCCAGACGTCCGCGAACCAGAACACGGCTCCCGCGGCGACGAGCGAGTACACGATCACCATCGTCTTGCCGAAGCCGGCGAGGACGGGCGGATGGCCCGCTCGAAAGGCGGCGGTGGCCAGGTACATCATCCAGAAGCTCCACACGCACACGAGCCCCGCGACCGCGAGGAACGCGAGAGACTTCCACGGCAGCGGCTGCTGCTTCCGCTCTCGGATGAGCTGAACGAGCGCGTAAAGCCCGAACGGCGCGAACGCCGCCATGCGGAAGTGCAGCAGCGCTCCGACCCCGAGCCACACGAGCGCGCGCGAGTGCTCCTTTCTCGCGATGGATCTCACCATCATCGCGCCGGCTCCAATGAAGACCGGATCGAAGAACCCGTTCAGCGCGAGCGTCAGGATCGTCATCCACGCGAACAGCCCGACGACTGCGCGCGAGCCAACTGGCAACTCCTTCAGCGCGAGCAGCACCGCCAGAAACGCGAGGTGCCCCAGCAGAATCATGAGCAGCTCGTTCAGCACGCCGAACGCGTGATCGCTCATCGGCACCCACGCGCCGATCAAGGTCGTCGGAAGAAAGAGCGCGAACACGCCGGGCGGATACGCCATCGGCATCTCGCCCCAGACTTTGAGCTCATGGGGATAGCCGCTGTCGTCCCAGATCTCCGCGAACGGGCGCGTGTAGATCTGCGTGCCCTTGTGGAGCGCCACCCAGGTCGCGAACGGGTGATGGACGTGGTCGTTGAACCAGTCCGTCATGTCGCCCGTCTTCGAACGGTTCACGAGCGGCATCCACGCGCACAGGAGGAACGAGACGGCCGTCCAGAGAAGCAACGTGCGGTTTTCGCGAACGAAGCTGTGCATCAGCTCAGGTACCGCACGTAGTGGTACGCGAGCCCGAGCGAGAACGCGAACCCGAACATCATCGTGCCCTTCAGCGGGCGCTCGACGTCAGGCCCGACGACGTCCGCGACGATCAGGTTGTACGCGCGGCTGCCGGTCCCCAGCGCAGCGCCGACGATGAGCCCGAAGACGATCCACTCCCAGAGCAAAAGCGGATCCTTCAAGAGGAGCCCCAACGCGACTCCGCCCAGCGCGCCCCCCACCGCGGTGATGACGGGCTGCGTCTGCTCGGCGTTGGGCAATAGTTTTTTCGCCGCGACCCACGCCACATCGCCCACCTTCGCCGCGAACAGCGCCCACGCGATCCAGTACGCGCCGGTCGGAAACGCATGCAGATCCGTCTCCACGAACACCGCGGCGTGCGCCCACAGGTAGCCGTACACCAGCACCGCGAGCCACGAGAGACACATCTTCTGCAGGAACGCCTCGGTGTTGCCACGAACCGCCGCCGCGCCGAGGACCAGGAACACCGCGAACGCAGGCATCGCTTGAAACAGCGCGTACCAGCCGACCGGCGCGACGACGTAAAACGCCGCCGCCGCGAGCACGGTGGGCACGAAGAAGCGCGGATAGATCGTGAGCCCCACCATCCGCGCGTACGAGTAGAGCGCGCCCAGCGCGAACACCGCCGCGACGATCGTCACTTGCAGCCTGGACAGCAGCGGCATGATCACCATCGGGACGTACGGCATCGCGAGGTACACCGCGCTCCGAGCGCCCTTGGTCCGCAGCGGCCGCCAATCCCTCAACGCCGCGTCGACGAGCAGCAGTACGCCGATCGCTGCCAGCAACGCTGAGCTCACGCGCGCTCCATCAAGCTGTACGCCTTTCGGATGAGCTCCAGCTCGAAGGGGAGAAAGGCCCGGGCATCTTTGCAGTCGCCCATCCACGGATCCCAGAACCGTCCATACGCCGGGGCGATCTTCCCTCTGCCGAGCCGAAGCTTGATCGCCTCCCACGCCATCATCAGCCCCGCGCCCCACACCATCGGCGCGAAGCTGATCCGCGCCCTTCGACCGGTGAGGATCTCGTTGATGATCTGCATGTCGAGGTAGCGCAGAGATCGCGTGTGCAGCGCGACGTGCAGCGCCTCTCTCAATTTGCATTCATCGATCAGCGCCGCCGCCTCCTTGTTGGAGACCGGGAACTCGTCGGGATTGCGGCCCACGGTGGGGTAGTGGAGGAAGTCCTCCGGCGTCGGATCTCCGGGACGAATCACGAACACGTTCGGGAGCGGCGCGCTGTAGGCGTCCACGAGCGGAATTTTTTTCTCCCTCGCCGCGCGCCACAGCCGCACGCACGCGGAGAGCTCGTCCATGCCGTTGATCACCACGTCGCAGCCCGCCATCACGGCGTCGATGTTGTCGCCGCCGAAGTGGTGCTCCACCCGCACGTCGAGCGCGGGGTTGATCTTCCGGAGCTGCTCCGCCGTGACGTCCACCTTCGGCCGCCCCCACGTCTCCTCGGTCGCGTACACCTGCCGGTTGTTGTTCGACGGCTCGAAGTCGTCCTTGTCGAGAATGGAGAGCGCGCCCACGCCGCTTCGCACCAGCACCTGCGCGATGACGCCGCCCATCCCGCCCACGCCCAGCACACCGAAGCGCGAATGCCGCAGGTGCGCCTGCTCCGTCTCGTCGACGAAGCCGATGTTGCGCGTGAAGAGCTCCTCGTACGAAGGCTTCGGATCCATCAGGTCCCCGGGGACTGCATGGGATAGCGCCACAGCTTCATCTGCCTCGCCGCCGCCGGACGGAATGCGACCGGGATGCGGCCGGTCAGCCAGTTCGAGATCACCGTCCCGTCGAGCTGACCTATCTGCAGAAAGTCGTCGCCGCGGCTGTAGTCGAGCTGCGTCTTGCAGAACTCGTTCGCGTCGTCGCGCCGGTGCTTGGGCGCGGAGTCGAACGTCTTCTTGAGCGCGTCCGAGCCGCCGGTGTAGCTGCCCATGATGACGAAGCGCTCTTCGTCGTACGCAGCGTCGGGGCCCACGCCGAACTCGTGGCGGTGATCCGCCATGATCGCCTTCGCGAGCGCGCGGTGCGCATCCGGCGCCTGCTGCCCCTGCTTCTTGTAGTCGGGCCAGACGTTGAGGAAGTAGTCCGCCACCGCGCCGAACACCGCGGGCACCTCCGTCACGTTGCTCATCCACACCGGCGTCTCTGGAATGCGATGGAGCAGCGAGAACGCGCCCAGGCCATACAAGAGCCCCTGAAAGCCGCGGCGCTGATACTTCGGATGAATCACCAGCAGCCCGAGGTGGAGCACTCGAACCTTTTTCCCCGAGAGCGTCACGTCGAACGTGGGCATCGCGTTGAAGCCGACGATGTCGCCGGTGGGGAGGTGCCGGCCAATAACGATCAGCCGGTTCTCGTACGGCGTGCGCGTAGGCAGAAACACGCCGTAGTTCAGGTCGCCCGGGATCGCCGCCGTCGCCACGGACCGCACCTGCTTTCGAAGCAGCTCCAGCTCCTCGTCGCTCATCCATTCGCCGGGACGGTCGTAGATGGTGGCCTCGACGTCGTCGGTGAGGCGGACCTGGACGATGTGGCGCGAGCTGAGCGCGCCGCGAACCATCCGGACGATTTGGCCGAAGAGTGAGATGGCGGAGGCAAGGCTACTCACACCGCGAGCCGCTCGCGAAGTTCCTTTGACGGCACGACGACGGCGGGCGAGCCTTGCCGCGCATGGTCGAGCCGAACCTCATTCTCAAGGCGCTGGACTTCGCTCGGCTCGCGCCCTCCGCGCACAACGCGCAGCCGTGGCTCGTTCGCAGGGAAGGGGACCGGCTCGTCGTCAGCGCGGATGAGGCCCGGCATCTTCATCACACGGATCCGACTCGGAGAGATCTGGACCTGTCGCTCGGGGCGTTCACCGAGGCGCTGCAGATTTCTCTCGCGGCGCTGGGCCTCTGGGGCACCCGCGAGCCCGAAGACGGTGCGTTCGCGGCGATCTCGCTGAAGGCCGGAACGCCCTCGGGACAGGAGCTCCTCTCGCTCATCCGGCGGCGACAGACCTCGCGCCTCGCGTACGCGCCGCGTTTCCCGGAGAGCGAAGGCGTCGTCGCGCTGGAGAGCTTCGCGAAGAGTCAGGGCCTGCGGCTGCACTTGCTCGCGAAGGACACGCCGGAACGTCAACGCGCGGAGGAGCTTTTCTTCGCGGCGACGCGTGAGAGCTGGCTGGACGATCGCAGCGTGGAGGAGCTGAAGAAGTGGATCCGGTTCGATCCGGAAGGGCTCCTCACTCCCGAAGACGGGCTGTCCACACAGTGCCTGGGGCTCAAGCTGCCGGATGCGGTCGCGCTGAAGGCGGCGCTGCAGCCGGGGTTGTGGCGTGCGCTGAGCAAGGTCTTCGTCGCGCCGGTGCTCGCGGAGCAGCTCGCGAAAGAGGAGCTGAAGACGGTGACGCCGACTCCGTTCCTCGGGGTGCTGATCTCAGAGGGCGAAGCGAACCGTGCGGGCGATGCGCTCTTTCGCGTCTGGCTCGAGGCGACGCGGCTCGGCTTTTCGTTTCATCCGATCTCGGTGCTGCTGGATCGGCGCGGGTGGGAGCTCGGAAAGCTCATCGGCGCTCCGCCTTCGAGCTGCGTGCTCGCGTTTCGATTCGGCAAGAGCGCTCCGCCCCCGAGATCGGGCCGGCGCACGGTGGAGCAGTTCTACGGAACCGCCGGTTGAGCGGGCTCCGCTCGTCTTCAGCCCACGGCCTGGCGGTACCGCGCCATCCATTCGGCCGCTGCCTGAAGACGGCGTTCGACGAAATCGTCTTCTTCGTCTACCGACTCCGACGCGTTCTCTTCCGCTGGAACTTTGGCGGTCGCGAGATCGTACGCGCCGAAGTGGGCGAGGAACGCGTTCTGATCCGTCTCCAGCCAACCCGCCGCCTGACGCAGCACCTGAAACGCGTCACCTTCTGCTGATCGCGGGAAGCCGCCGGGCGGATGGAAGCAGGCCTGCGCCTCCAGTCCTTCGACGTGCGCGAAGATCCCGAGGACCTCTTCACGCAGCGTCCGCGCGAACGTGCGGGTCACCGCGTGCAGATGCGGCGACAGCCGTCGAGCGGTCTCCTCAGCGGAGAGCCGTTCGCCGTGGATGGTCAGGGCGCGGAAGCCAGCAGCGCGGAGAGGCTCGGGGGGGACGATGCTGACCAGACGCGGGGCGCTGACTTTGGCGAGCTCGAACAGCTCCGCGAGAGAGTCCATCGCGGGCGCGAGCTCCGTGTCGACGTCGGAGCAGAAGATGATGAGACGGGGGCTACTCATGTGCTGCCCAGTCTCGCCGCGTCTCTTCCGGATCAATAGGTGCGCCATGGCGGGCCGGCCCCTGAACGATCGGCACGGGAGCAGGCGAGGGAGCAGCCTTCCTCCTCTGGCAATGCCCAGATTTTCACTCGCATGGCGAAGCTGAAAGACCGCCTGAAGACGTCGCTGGATGAGGCGCGCATCCTCGTGCTGGGGTCGCAGGTGGTGTTTGGCTTCGAGGTGCGTGCGGCCTTCGAAGAGAACTTCGCGAAGCTTCCGAAGTCCCTGCAGTACCTCCACCTCGGCGCGACCGGGCTGATGCTGGTGGCGATCGCGCTGCTGATTTTCCCAGGCGCGTACCACCGGCTCGTCGCGCGTGGAGAGCCGTCGGTCAGCGTCGTGAAGGTCGTCTACGGCGTGATGGATCCGGTGCTGGCGATGTTCTCGGTTGCGCTCGGGATCAACGCGTTCACCGGCGTGATGACGGTGCTGGGCAAGGGCGCGGGACTGGCGGCGGCGATTGGCGTGGTCGCGACGGCGTTCTGCTTCTTCTTCGGGCTGGAGCTGGTGCAGAAGCGGCGGCGCGCGCCGGACATCGAGAGGAGAGAGGCGATGGAGCGGGAGAAGCACGACGAGGACGACAACAAGGCGTCGAACGGCGACAAGATCAACCACGCGCTCACCGAGGCCCGCGTGGCGTTGCCGGGCGCGCAGGCGCTGCTCGGTTTTCAGTTCGCGACGATCTGGATGAAGGCCTTCGAAGAGCTGCCGCTGCACGTCCGCGCGGTGCACCTGCTCTCCATGGCCTTCATCGCGCTCGCCACGATTCTCCTGATGGCCCCGGCCGCGTATCACCGCATCGTCGAGCGCGGACACATGACGGAGCACTTCCACAAGGTCGCGAGCGCGCTGCTCGTCGCCGCGATGGTGCCGCTCGCGCTGGGCATCTCCACGGATCTCGGCGTGATGGTTCGGAAGGTCACCGAGAGCAATGACGCTGCGATTGGCGCGGGAGTCGCCACGCTCGTCGTGATGCTCGGGCTGTGGTTCGGCGTCACGATGCTGCAGCGGGCGAGACGCGCGAAGCTTCCTGAGCTGCGCGAGGCGTGAGCGCTACGCACCATCTCATCTCGAGGATTCACGGAGAGAGACGACGCGTCAGTTCGGAACGCACACGCCGTTGCCATCGCAGCTCGTCCCCGCGCCGCATCCGGCCGAGCACGCGTTGAGCGAGATCACATCCGCCGACGCGCCGTTCGTTCCGGCCGTCCCGGTCCCGGTGCTGCCGGGAGTGCTTCCACCGGCGCCGCCCACTCCGCCCGTCGCCTGTGAGGCGGGCGTCACGAACGTGTTGTTCGCCGAATAGCTCCCCGCCTGAGCGTTGAACGCGAAGATCGAGAACGACGGCCCGCCCGCGCCGCCTCCACCACCGCCGCCGGGCCCTCCGTTTCCGCCTTCGCCACCCTTGCCGCCGGTGGAGCCGCTCCAGTCGAAGTGTGTTCCGCCGAAGCCCCCCGTTCCACCCTGGCCGCCCGCGCCGCCGAAGCCTCCGTTGCCGCCATCGCCGCCGAGCCCGCGCTGGATCCGGTTCTGGGAAATCGTTGGCATCGCGGAGGCGCTCGTCGTGTAGGTGAGGAAAAGCGCGATCGACGCCCCGCCCGCGCCACCTGCGCCGCCACCGACTCCGCCGCAGCCGCCCGCGCCGCCGCCTCCGCCCGTCGCTCCGATCTCGAAGCTCTGACAGTTCGGACCCCGCGCGGTGCCGCCGCCCGCGCCGCCGCCTCCGCCGCCCAGCGCCGTCCCGCCCGCGCCGCCTGCCTTCGCGTTGAACGGGGACGCGGTCCAGACGCCGCCGCTCACGCTGCCGTGCCGAGCGGTCGACGTTGCGCCGGTGCCGGAGGTGCCGCTCGCGCCGTCCGCGCCTGCTTCGCCGTTGCGCCCATCATGAGACTGAATCGCGGACGGGTAGCCGCTCTCGGTCACGTGACCGCACGGCTGGCCCGTGAACACCGCATCAAAGCCCCAGTCCCAACCGCCGCGGCCGTTCCCGTTGCTCGTGGGCTGGGCGTACGCCTGCTCCTGTCCCTGCACCGGAGGGGTGAGGGAAAAGACAGGACACACCGCGTTGCCGCCGGTGAATCCGTTCCCGATGGGGCATTGACTGTTCGCGCCTCGCGTACCACCCAGATTCGTGATCCCGGCGCACGCACCGGACTGACGGAACTCGTTCTGCCCCGAGAGACCGTTGAGGAAGACGCCGGACGTGCTCTGCCGACCAAAGCCCTGCGCTCCACTCTGCCCGCGACCGCCGCGTCCGCCTCGGCCGCCAATGATCTCGTTGTTGGTGACGAAGACGTTGCTGCCGCAGTCCTTCAAATACACGCCGTACGAGGCCGCGCCGTTCTGTCCGTCCGCAGCAGCGGAGACGTCCACGCCCAGGACCGTGAAGCCCGAGAGCACGGTCTCCGCGCCCCCCGCTCCAAGCCCCGATGCCGACACCGCCGCGAGCGGGCCGATCGCGGAGGACAGTGGCTGCCCTGCGATCGTGCTGGTGTGGAGGAGCGGGTCGCGCTTGAGGAAGTCCGTCGAATAGCCCCCGAACAGCTGCGCGCCGTCGGTGAGCTGGACGTTCTCCCGGTACACGCCCTGCGCCACGAGCACGTACTTCTTCGTCGTCGACCCCGAGAGCGCCGCGAGTCCCTGCGCGATCGTGCGATACGGGGCGGTGCGGCTGCCGTTGCCGCCGGCCTGAGCCGTCTGGGAGACGAAGATTGCATCCGTCACCACGCCGTCCACGCCGTCACAGTTCTCGTCGACGTACGAGGCGCCGCCTGAGGTGCTCGCCAATCGGTCCGGCAGATCCACCGTGGTGTTGCCGTTCACGCGCCGGCACTCGCAGCCGTCCGACGGATCGCTGTTCACGTTCACCCACTCGAACGTGGTGCCGCCGACGTTTTCGGTGAGGCACGCGCCCATCGTGCAGACCGGCATCGCGGGCGCGGTGTTGCACACGCCGGTGGTGTGCTGGAGCGTCGGAGAGAACATCTTCGTGCAGTCGTTGTTGCAGAAGCCGCAGCTCTGGTTGCTCTCGTACTTGCCGGTCGCGGGATTCTTGAACCCTTCGTCCACCACGCCGTTGCAGTTGTTGTCTTTGCCGTCGCAGATCTCGGGGTTGTAGGTGTCCACGTCGCAGGCGGTCCACGCGGGGCCGCTGCTCTGCTGCCTGCAGAACTCGAAGCCGGAGCACGTGGAGACGCTGCAAGACCGCGTTGCGTTCAGGTTCGCTGCGATGCACGTGCAGGTGCCGGACGTCGGCCTGCACTGGCCGCTCTGGCACGCGTAGCCGGCGGGGCACGCACCGAACTGAGAGCCAGAAGAGCAGTCGCGGCCGCAGTACGAGAGACCGTCCGAGAGCGTGAGGCACCTGCTCCCCGGCCCCGCGCAGTCCGAGTCCTGCTGGCAGGAGCGGCACAGGCTGTCGCCCACCTTCATGCAGCTGCCCCCGTCGGTGGAGAGGAAGAAGCCGGTCGCGCACGCGGTGGGGCGGCAGCGCGGCGCTCCCGAAGGACCCAGCTCGCAGACCGTCGCGGAAGAATTCGCGATCAGCTGATCACAGTTGTTGCCGCAGCCGCCGCAGTTGGCCTTCGTCACGTACCGGCCCTGCGAATCCACGAACGGATCGTCGATCACGTTGTTGCAGTCATCGTCCTCGTAGTCGCACACCTCGTTGGACGGCGTCGGCGCGTCGCAGCGCAGCCCCACGGCGCCAAGGCACGTCTGCGGGCCGGTGCAGGTGCGGCCGTTCACCGTGCGCGAGCAGTTCGGCGCGGTGAAGTCGTCGATCTTGCCGTTGCAGTCGTCGTCCACGCCGTTGCACTGCTCGGGGATGGCGGGCGGGGCGTTGCAGTTCGTGAAGCCGCCGTCGTTCTGGCACTCCTGCCAGCCCCGGCACGCGCCCACCGCGTTCTGCGACGTGCAGCTCTTCTTGAGGCCCAGCGTCTCGGGCAGACAGTCACACGTCTTTCCCGCGGGCGCGCACTGCTTGCGACCATCCGGCAGCGCCTTGCACTCGTAGAGATCCGGACACGCGTCGAACGTGCAGTCTCGCCCGCAGAACGCTCCGCCCTCGAGCGACAGACACGAATCCGCGCCTGAGCCGCCGCAATCAAGGTCCGTCGTGCAGCTCTGGCAGAGGAGGGGCTGTGGCACCGTGCACAGCGGAACGCGCGTGCCCCCATCCGTTGCGGAATCTGGCGCGAGCTTGCAGTCGAAGCTGGAGGGGCAGCTGCCCGCGTCGCCGTCGCAGACCTCGGAACAGAACGCGCCGGACGGACCGCCGACGCAGTAGCCGGAGGCGCACTCGTCAGCGCTCGCGCAGCTCTCGCCGAAGCGCTTCCGGTTGTCGCGGCCTGCGTCCGGAGTGACGAGCTCCATGCAGAGCCGGTTCACGCAGTGCAGACCGTCGGGGCAGTCCGAGTCGAAGACGCAGAAGTTGTTGCGCGGAAAGAGATCGGTCCTTCCGCACGCAGCGGCGAGGAGGAGCAGGAAGAGCGCGGCTATGTTCGTCCGTCGCATCAGAACGCCTGCACCTTCGCGGCGACGCCGGACGAGCCAGCGATGCCGTTGCTCGCGCCGCCCGCCGGAGAGTTTCCGCCGACGCCCGCGCTGCCCGCTGCAGCCGCCGGCGCATTGGGGATGGAGTTCCGGGAGTCGTAGTTCGCCGAGCCGATGCCCTGGCCCGCGATGCCGAACGCGCTCCCCCCGCAGCCGCCACCGCCCGCGCCGCCCGCTCCTCCGTTGCCGCCGCGCCCGCCCTTTCCACCGAGCCCTGCGCACCACGCGACGGTGCTGGGAGCACCACCTTCGCCGCCTTGTCCGCCGAGACCGCCGTCGCCTCCCGCGCCGCCATTTCCGCCCTGACCGCCGCCGCCGAGCTCCACGAGGTTGGCGTCGAGCTTCGGGAACGTCGTGGCGCCGTTGGTGAACACGACGAAAACGCCGAACGAACCGCCACCGCCTCGACCAGCGCCTCCCGCCCTGCCGCCGCAGCCGCCCGCGCCTCCGCCGCCGCCGGTGCCGCCGAGATCGCCCACCCGGTTTCCGACGGTGCACGTCGCGGGAGTCCGGTTCGTCACGCCACCGCCGGCGCCACCACCACCAGCGCCGCGTCCGTCCGTTCCCGAGACGCCCGTCCCGCCAGCGCCCGCGAGCCAGTCGTCACCGCTGATGGAGCCGGCCGCGGCGGTGCAGCCCGCGCCTCCGCTCCGCGCGGCCCCGTCGCTTCCGTTCTGCGCCGAGCCTCCGTTCAACTTTCCGAACGTCGGCAACAGGCAGTCGTACTTGCAGAGCGTTGGATCCGTCGCCCCCGGCTGGCCGGGCGTCCCCTGGTGCTCATACTGCGCGTTCGTCCCGCCGACGCCGTTCCCATTCGAGGCGTTGGTGTAGAGCTGCTGGTTCAGATTGCCGTTCGCCGAGGCACCGGGGTTGCCGTCCGTGCCCGAGCACGCCGCGTTCGTCCCGGCCGCGCCGCCCGCCTGAGATTCGTTCGCGCAGGTCGCCGTCGCGCACTCCTTCGCGATGAGCCCGTCGCCGCCCACGCCGCCGTTCGTTCCCGCGCCTCCCGGCGTTCCCGGCGAAGCGTCTCCGCCACGGCCTCCGAGGATGTGGTTGTTCTGAATGACCAGCGCGTCGGTGCAGTCCTTCACGTACACCGCGTAGCTGTTGCGAGCAGGCGCGCCTGCCGCCGGACGGAACGTCACGTCGTAGCCGCGAATGGTGAAGCCCGCGATGACGGTGGCGCTGGTGATGCCCTCCGCGTTCACCGAGCCGCGCTTGCCGCCCGCCGCGAGATCCGGCTCAGGCGCTTCGATGAGCGTCGGGAAGCTGACCACGTCGCGCTTGCTGAAGTCCGAGCTGTAGCCGCCATACAGCTTCACACCGTTGCGTAAGACCACCTGCTCCACGTACGTGCCCGCGGCGACGAGGATCGAATTGTGGACGCCGGGCACGAATGCAGCCAGCGCCTCTCTGATCGTCTTGTACGGACTTGCACGCGTGCCCTGGCTGGAGGGCGACTGCGCCCAGACGAAGAGCGACCTGCTCGCGACGCCATCGACGCCGTCGCAATCGCGGTCCACGTAGGGGAGCCCGGCGGTGGGGTAGGTCGAATAGAGATCCGGATCGTCCTGCACGCCCGAGAGCGCCGCGCACTCGCAGCCGTTCGACGGATCCTTGTCCGCGTTCTGGAACTGATACGGCGTCTTGCACGTGCCGTTGTCGCAGGTCGCCGCGGGCCCGAACGCGGCAGTGCAATCCGAGGTCACGGTGCAGGCGGCGGTGCAGAAGCCGTTCACGCAGCTGCCGTTGCCGCCGCAGTTCGCGGCCGTGGTGCACGCTCGGACGCACTGGTGGAACGTGGGGCTGCACACCTGACCTGCGCTGCACTCCGAATCCAGCCGGCACAGACCACCGCCCGCGACGGACTCCGCCGTGCACTTCACGATCTGGCAGTTGGGTGCGACGAGGCTGGTCGCGATGCAGCCACCGATCGCGTGCTGAATCGTCGGGCTCCACGCCGCGAGGCAGTTCTGCGTGCAGCTGCCGCAGTGGTCGTCGGTGTCCCACGTCCCCGAGCCCTTCGTGTTGACGAACGGATCGTCCACGGTGCCGTTGCAGTCGTTGTCCAGCCCGTCGCACAGCTCCTGATTCGTCTGCGCGGTGTCACAGACATCGAAGCTGCCGGTCGCCGCGCACGTCTGAGTTCCGACGCAGATCGAGGTCCCCGCGTCGCGAATGCAACTCCGCTTGAAGCCCGCCCTCGGAGGAGAGCAGAGGCAGCTGTTGCCGGTGGGGACGCAGAGCTTCTGTGCGCCCGTCTGCTGACAGATCGAATCGGCCGGGCAGCAGCCCTGTTGTCCGGTGACGCCGGTGCAGCCCGCGTAGGGCGCGTTCACGTCGCAGGCCTGTGCGCAGAAGCTGCCTGGATCCGATCCGACGCCCACGCACTTGTCTCCCGGCGTCGAGCAATCCGAATCCGCGCTGCACGGGCGGCACTGCGGCGAGTTGATCGGCTCGCAGATCTCCGGAGCAGATGGAGGCCACGGCACGAAGCCCGGCTCGCACTTCTTCGGCACGCACGCGAGCGACCCACCGCGCACCTCGCACGCCACCGAGCCCGGCAGCGCTCCGCCATCCACGCCGCCGTCGTTCGCGAGGTGCTTCACCGCGACTTCGCAATCGAACCCGCATGCGTTGCAGTGGTGCACATCCGCGTAGCGTCCCAGCGTGTCGAGGAACGTCTCGTCCGGGCGCCCGTTGCAGTTGTCGTCCTGTCCGTTGCACAGCTCGTCCACCGGCTGCTTCGCGCTGCAGAAAAATCCGAACCCGCCGCCATCCAGAGGCCCGCACGTCCACAGCCCCACGCAGCTTCCGCCGTCGCCGTTCTGGCAGGTGGGGAAGCCCGCGATGCCGCTCGTGTCGAGCGTCGGATCCGATTGATCAATCAGCCCGTCGCAGTCGTTGTCCTTGCCGTCGCAGATCTCCCGACCGGCGATGGGCGCGTCACAGGCGGAGAACGTCCCGTTGCCCTGACACGTCTCCACGCCGAAGCACACCGCGAGCCCCGCATCGTTGTGACACGCGCGCGTGAGGCCCACCATGGAGGGCGAGCACTCGCAACTTCCGTTCGTGGGCACGCACTGTGGAGTGAAGCCACCGTCGAGCAGCATCGCCGGCTGGCACGCGTAGCCATCGGGGCACGTCCCGGAGCTGCCGCACTCCACGCCGCACACGTGGCCCGTCACAGGAATCGTCACGCACTTGTCGCCGTAGATGTTGCAGTCGTTGTCCGCCTTGCAGCTCTGGCAGAGCGCGGAGAACGGCGGCACGCAGACGGAGGTGCCGTCATCGCGCGGTTTGCACTGCCAGGTGCCGGGACAGCTCTGACCACCGTCGGTGGAGCACGCGATGGAACACACGCCGCCGTTGCCAGGGCCCTTCGGCAGACACGGGCCGAGCGTGCAGTCCGAATCAGAAGCGCAGGGATCTCCCACGAGGCCGATGCCGGCATCGAAGACCAGCGAGACGCACTTGCCGTCCACGCAGTCGAGGCCGCTCGCGCAGTCTTTGCGCTGGCGGCACTCGCAGGTGCCAGCCTTCAGGCAGTCCGTCTCAGCGGGCGCCTGAAAACACGCGGAGAGGATCCACGCGCAGAGGACGGCGAGCGCGAACGGGAGACGGCGCAGCATGGAGCGGATCGTTGATGCGGAGCGGGCCGTGGCCACCCGCCGGAGAGAAGGCGGCGACCATACCTAGGCAGGTGGGCGGGGGGAAATCCGCCGTATCGGTTGGCGGCGCTTTTCCGGCAGCGGCCAGCGGGTCTCCACCGGCTGGGGCGCTCAGTGCCACACGGGGGGCTGCTCGTCCTCATCGAAGATGGGGAGATCCATCTGCCGCTCGTCCCCCGGCGACTTCTTCGCGACAAGCCATTTGCGTTCGCGGCGCAGCAGGATGTCGCTGACCACCACCTGCAGCGCTCCCGCGACCGGCACCGCGAGCACCGCCCCCAGAAGTCCTGCCAGCGCAGTTCCGAACAGCGCCACGACCGCAAGAAGCAGCGCGTTCATCTTCACGGTCTTCGCTTGCACGAGCGGCGTGATGCGGTGCTCCACCTGCTGCCAGAGCAGCATGATCCCGAGCGCAATGAGCCCGGTCTTGAGGCCATTCGATGCGGTGGCGGTCATGAAGATCAGCACCGCGCCGATGAAACTTCCGATCCACGGGATGATGCACAGGACCAGCATCGCCAGCGCGAGGGGCATGAAGTACGGCACCCCCAACACCGCGAGCGCGATGCCGTTCACGATCGCGCCCGTCGCCGAGATGAAGAACGTCCCCGCGATGTAGCCGCCCACCGAGTCCGCCATGCGGTGCGCGAGGTTCGACGCGCGAGGACGCCTGGGCGGAGGAAGCCAGCGCAGACCGGACTGAAACAGGTCCTCACCGAAGAGCAGCACGAACATCGTGAGCGTGAGGATCGTGAACGACTCGGCGAGCAGCTTCACGATCTGCGTCACCAGCCCGAGGATCGGCACCGCCGCGGCCGCCGCGTGCGACTTCACCTGCGACTGAATCTGGTTCACGACGCCGAAGCGCGCGTCCGCCCAGGCGACCCACTTGTGGTGCTTGAGCTGGTCGACGAAGCCGGGCGCGTTGTGCGCCAGCGCTCGGCCCTGCTCGATGAACATCGGGACGAAGCTGGTGACGAGGATCACCACCAGCGCGAGCAGGCTCAACATCACCGTCGCCACCGCGAGCCCGTACCGCATGCCATGGCGGGTGAGCCATCGACACAGCGGATGCAGCGCGGCCGCGAGGAAGAGCGAGATGAGCATCCACGACAGCACGCCCCACGTCTGCCAGCCGGCCCACACCACACCGGTGATCGCGAGCAGGTTCAGTCCGACGATCCACACGCTCCGCGCCGACACGTGGATTCGGACGTTCTCGGTCATGTCCAAAAGCTGGCGCCGCACCTCGCTGAAGGCACTGAGCGGCAGTCAGCTCGGACGTGGGGCAGGCGAGGGAGCCGCTCTCCTCTGGGCGGGAGAGCGGCGGCCGGCTTCGATCTGACTCCGCTTACCGCGCGATCGGGATCGGATTCGCCGCGATGAGCTGCGGGATGAGCTCCGACTTCGAGTCGTCGGGGAGCAGCGTGACGTGCGCCTTGCTCTCGCCGATGCGCTGCAGCTCGAGCAGCTCGAACATCACGTCCATCACCTCCGGATCCTGCGCGATCCGCTGCAGCGCCGCGCCAACGATCTGCGGCCGCAGCGCGCCCGCCTTCGCGAACTCCACCGCCGCCTGCCGATCCGCGCTGCTGGTGATGATGCTCACCTGGTTCGCGCCGTCCTGCTTGATGGCGCCGGTCACCTGACGGAGCCGGTTCACGACCTTCTCTTCGATCTGCCGGATCATCCCTTCGTCGCGGAAGTGGACTTTCCGGATGTACACGCTGCCCAGCGAGTAGCCCCAGCGCGACGACGTCGGAGAGACCTCCGCGCGCACCGCTCGGCTC
>JBJMQN010000025.1:0-6052 GCA_045802665.1 Myxococcaceae bacterium
CTCCGCTACGGCCGCGAGAGCATCGTCGAGGCGTATTACACGGCGCTCTTGTTCCGAGGCGTCACCGTGGCGGGCGACGTTCAGGGGATCTTGAACCCCGGCTACAACCGCGATCGCGGTCCGATTCTCGTGACGTCCGTGCGCGTGCACCTCGAGCTGTGACGGCGTATGACGTTCGCATGAGCGATCCGGCGGCGGCGCTTCAGAGGGCGGCTCTCGCGGAGCTGGAGGCCGGACTGCCGCACGTGCGCGCCGCACCCGCTACGGATGGTCGGCTGGAGCTCATCGTTCGGCGTCCGGCGGAGCTTCTCCGGGAGACGCTCGCTGCTGCGGAGCTCACCGCTGAGCACGGGCTGGTTGGAGACAACTGGCGCGTTCGCGGGAGCCGGCACACTGCGGATCGTTCCGCGGAGCCGAACAAGCAGATCACGGTGATCAACTCGCGGTGTGCGGCGCTCTTCGCACACTCACGAGAGCGCTGGCCGCTCGCGGGAGATCAGCTCTACGTGGACTTCGATCTCAGCTTTGCGAACCTGCCCATCGGAGCCCGCTTCTCCGTGGGAAACATCGTCCTCGAGGTCTCGCCCGAGCCGCACCTCGGCTGTGGAAAGTTCGCTGACCGCTTCGGTGTGGATGCGCTCAAGTTCGTGAACTCGAAGGTCGGACGCGAGCTTCGGCTGCGCGGCCTGAACGCGCGGGTGATCTCCGGCGGCTCAGTGAAGGTTGGCGACGCCGTGAAAAAGCTCGTCTGATTCACAGCGCCAGTGGCTTCGACACGAGCCCGTTCTTCGCGAGCAGCTCCGCGTTGAAGATCTTCGACGCGTACCGGCTGCCGTGATCGCACAGGAACGTGACGATGCGGAGCCCCTTCCCCTGCTGCGCCTTGCCGAGCTCGTAGGCTGCGCGCACGTTCAGCGCGGATGACGTCCCGACGAGCAGCCCGTCTTCGCGCGACAGGTGGAGCAACATCTCCAGCATCTGCTGATCCGAGAGCGTCATCGCCTCGTCGACCTTCGCGCGCGCGAAGTTCTTCGTGATCCGCATGATTCCGATGCCCTCGGTGATGGAGCTCCCCTTCCCCTCCACTTTCCCGGTCTTCACGTAGGAGTAGAGGCCGGAGCCGGAGGGATCCACGAGGATGACGCGCAGGTTCGGGTTCTTCTCCTTCAGATAGCGAGACACTCCGGACAGCGTCCCGCCGGTGCCCACCGCCGCGACGAGGATGTCGACCTTCCCCCCGAGCTGCTCCCAGATCTCCGGGCCCGTGGACTCGTAGTGGAAGTCGCCGTTGGAGGTGTTCTCGAACTGGTCCGCCCAGAAGTAGCCGTGCTGCTCGGCCAGCGTTCGGGCCTGGTGGTAGTAGTGGCGCGGCTCCGCGAACGGCACGACGGGAACGCGACGCACTTCCGCGCCGAGCGCCTCGAGGTACTCGTACTTCTCGCGCGCGAGGTTGTCCGGCATCGTGACGATCATCTTGTAGCCGCGCTCGCGCCCGAGGACGGCGAGGCCAATGCCGGTGTTGCCCGCGGTGCCCTCGACGATCGTGCTGCCCGGCTTCAACAGGCCCCGTGCCTCGGCGTCGCGGATCATCCCCTTCGCCGCGCGATCCTTGATGCTGCCGCCCGGGTTCAAGAACTCCGCTTTGCCGAAGATCTCGTTTCCGGTCGCGCGCGAGAGCGAGCCCAGACGCAGCAGCGGCGTGTTGCCAACGGAGTCCCAGACGGAGCCAGCGGGTCGTACGGTCATGTCGGCCGCGCAGTCTGCCCGGAGACGCGGCGTCGATCACCGTCTCGTGAGCTTCGTCTGAACGGTGGGCCACTCTGCGCGGAGGATTGAGTAGTACGCAGAATCCCTGACGCCTCCGCCGTACGCCGGCATGTGCGCGCGGAGAATGCCGTCGAACTTCGCGCCAAGGCGCTCAATGGCCGCGCGTGATCGCGCGTTCCGAGCGTCCGTCTTCAACGTCACCCGCCTCACGCCCCACGTCTCGAACGCGTGGCGCAGCATGAGCAGCTTCGCCTCGGAGTTGATCGCCGTCCGCTGCGCGCTGGCCGCGAGCCACGTCCAGCCGATCTCCACGGCATCGGGCCCTGTCGGGACAGGCGGCGTCTTCTCTCCAGGCCAGCTCCAGTATTCGATGTTGCCGAACCGCGTCGTGCCGACGACGCGATCGCCGCGCAGATCGATCGTCGCGAATGGCAGCGACACCCCGCGCTCCCACTCCGAGCGCGCGATCTCGAGGTACTTCCGCATCGCCGCGTCGTCCGAGGGCACGTTCGCGATGCTGTACGTGGAGCGAGCCTCGTTCGCAGCGGCGAGGAGTCCCGCAAGATGGCTCATGCGCAGCGGCTCGAGCCGAACGTGGGAGCCGGTCAGCACGACTTCAGGAAGCGGAGTCATGACGCGCCCATCTTCGGGTGCGTTGCCGCCGCGGGGAAGTGTGAAGGCCCCCACGCCGCGAGGCTCCAATCGGCGGGGCGGCTTCCAAGCTCGCGGCGCGCACCGGGATAGCCGATCCGGGCTGATGTGCTCTACCGCCCTGGCTGCTGAGCCTGCTTCCACGCCGCGCGCCCCTGCTCATCCAGCGCCTTGAAGTCCGCGTCCGAGAGCGCAATCGCGGCTGCGGCGGTGTTTTCCTCGAGGTGCTTCACCTTGCTGGTCCCCGGGATCGGCAGCATCACGGGACTCCGCTTGAGCACCCACGCGAGCGCCACCTGCGACGGCGTCGCGCCGAGCTTCTTCGCGATCCCGTCCAGCAGTCCGCCCGGCTGCGTGAGCGAACCTGCCGCGAGCGGGAACCACGGAATGAAGCCGATGCCCTGCTGCTCGCAATACGTCAGCACCTCTTCGCTCTGCCGGTTCGCGAGGTTGTAGAGGTTCTGAACCGTCGCGACTTTGAAGTACTTCGACGCTGCCTGAATCTCGGCGACGCTCACCTCGCTCAGGCCGAGGTGCCGGATGATGCCTTCCTTCTGCATCTGGGCGAGGCAATCGAACTGCTCGTTCGCCGGGACCTTCGAATCGATCCGGTGGAGCTGCCACAGATCGATCCGGTCCACTTTCAGCCGCCGCAGGCTCATCAGCGCGCACTGCTTCAAATATTCGGGCCGGCCGACTGGCAGCCAGATCTCCGGACCATGCCGAGTGAGTCCGCCCTTCGTCGCGACCACGAAGCCCTTCTTGTACGGGGCCAGAGTCTCCGCGATCAGCGCCTCGCTCACCTCGGGCCCATAGCTGTCCGCGGTGTCGACGAAGTTGATGTCCAGCTCCGGTAGGCGCGCCAGCGTGCGCTTTGCCTCGACGGGATCCTCGGGCGCGCCCCAGATGCCTTTGCCGGTGACGCGCATCGCGCCGAAGCCGAGGCGATTGACCGTGAGGTCGCCGCCGATCGTGAAGGTGCCGCTCGCGTTTGCGCTGATGGTCGCCATGGGCCGCCAAACTAGCTTGACCCTGAAGGGTCGGTGGTCCAGAACCGCCCGCCTCATTCGCGGTTTTTCCCGAAAGGACACATTCATGAAGCGGATCCTGATCTTCGCGGCCATCGTCGCCGCGTCCGCCGCCAGTGCCGACGAGGGCATGTGGCTCCTCAACAATTTCCCCTCCGACAAGGTCTCGGCGAAGTACCAGTTCAAGCCGACGCAGGAGTGGCTGGATCACGTGCGGCTGTCCTCGGCGCGGCTCGCGGGCGGGTGCTCGGGCAGCTTCGTCTCGGCGAACGGCCTGGTGATGACGAACCATCACTGCGCGCACAGCTGCATCGAGCAGCTCTCCACCAAGCAGAAGGACTTCGTCGCCTCCGGCTTCTTCGCGAAGACGGAGAAGGACGAGGTGAAGTGCCCCGAGATCGAGATCAACCAGCTCACCGACATCACCGACGTCACCGACACGCTGAACAAGGCGACGGCCGGCAAGGAAGGCGCTGAGTTCAACACCATCCTCAAGGCCGAGATGTCGAAGCTGGAGAAGTCCTGCGCGACCTCGGATGCGGTCCGCTGCGACGTGGTGACGCTCTACAACGGCGGCAAGTACCACCTGTACAAGTACCGCCGCTTCCAGGACGTGCGGCTGGTGTTCGCGCCCGAGTTCCAGATCGCATTCTTCGGCGGCGACCCGGACAACTTCATGTTCCCGCGCTACGACCTCGACGTCTCGTTCCTGCGCGTCTACGACCAGGGCAAGCCGGCGAAGATGGATCACTTCTTCAAGTGGTCGCCCAACGGCGCGAAGGATGGCGAGCTCACCTTCGTCTCCGGCCACCCGGGCAAGACCAGCCGCAACAGCACGATCGCCGAGCTCGAGTATCAGCGTGACATCGCGCTCCCCACCCGCCTGTTCCGGCTGGAAGAGCTGCGCGGAATGCTGACGGAGTTCCAGAACCGCGGCCCCGAGCAGAAGCGCTTCTCCAACGCGACGCTCTTCTACGTGGAGAACTCGGTGAAGGCGCTCAAGGGCCGCTACGAGGCGCTCACCGACAAGACCTTCTTCGCCACGAAGGTGAAGGACGAGCAGGATCTCAAGGCGAAGGTGATGGCGAACGCGCAGAGCAAGCAGCAGTACGGCGCCGCGTGGGACAACATGAGCAAGGCCGTCGCGCAGCTCAAGGACATCCGCAAGCCGCTCACGTTCATCGAGCAGGGCGCGGGCTTCCAGTCCGAGCTCTTCACGCACGCTCGCCACCTGGTCCGCTCCGCCGAGGAGCTGCCCAAGGCGAACGAGACCCGGCTCCGCGAGTACACCGACGGCCAGCTCCCGGCGCTCAAGCAGGAGCTCGCGTCCACGGCGCCCATCTACGACGAGTTCGAGATCGCCACCCTCACCTTCTCGCTCACCAAGCTGCGCGAAGAGCTGAAGGCGGATGACCCGTTCGTGAAGCGCGTGTTCGGCAAGGAGTCGCCGAAGGACATCGCGACGCGGCTGGTGAAGGGCAGCAAGCTCAAGGATCCGAAGGTCCGGATGGCGCTCTTCACGGGCGGCCAGAAGGCAGTCGACGCGTCGAAGGATCCGATGATCGAGTTCGCGAAGCTGGTGGACCCCGACGCGCGCGCGGTGCGGAAGAAGTACGAGGACGAGATCGAGTCCGTCATGAAGAAGAGCTCGGAGCAGATCGCCAAAGCGCGCTTCGA
This sequence comes from Myxococcaceae bacterium, assembly GCA_045802665.1. GTDB lineage: Bacteria > Myxococcota > Myxococcia > Myxococcales > Myxococcaceae > JBJMQN01. Next base: position 5,124 of record JBJMQN010000025.1, read on the forward strand.
CGCGTACGGCACGAGCATCTACCCGGACGCGACGTTCACGCTGCGCCTGTCCTACGGCGCGGTGAAGGGCTACCCGGAGAACGGCAAGCAGGTGAACCCGATCACGACCATCGCCGGCCTCTATGACCGAGCGACCGGCCGCGATCCCTTCGCGCTCCCGAAGAGCTGGATCGACAGCAAGACCAAGGTCGACATGAACACCCCGATGAACTTCTGCTCCACCAACGACATCATCGGCGGCAACTCCGGCTCTCCCGTCTTCGACCGGGCCCGGCAGATCGTGGGCCTGATCTTCGACGGGAACATCCAGTCGCTGGGCGGGGACTACGGCTTCGACGAGACCGTGAACCGGACGGTCGCCGTGCACAGCTCCGCGCTGGTGGAGGCGCTGGACAAGGTCTACGGCGCCGGCCGCATCGCCACCGAGCTCAAGGGCGGCGCCAGCGCGACGACCGGCAGCAAGTAGTCAGCTTCAGAGTTCGCTGAGAATGCGGGCGCTCTACGAGAGAGGGCCGCCCGTCGTCTTTTCAGCCAATGTCGCTGGCCGGGCTCCGGTCCCCACCCTCGAGGGAAAGGAGTCGGACCATGAGGAAGATGATGGCGGCTGTCGTGCTCTGGGGCGCGGTGGCGTTTGCGGCAGGGAACACAGGAGCGACCTCGAAGGAGGGCGGCGAGGAGGGGGCGAAGCAGTTCTCACAGCAGATGGATAAGGCGTGGAACGGCAAGGACGCGAAGGGGCTCTCGGACCTGTTCACGGACAAGGCGACGCTCATCAGCCCGTTCGGCGACAAGGGAGACGGACGCGCGGGCGTGGAGAAGCTGTTCAGCCGGCACATGGAGCAGGATCTGAAAGGGACGACGCTTCGCACTGAGGTGGGATCCGTGCAGACGGTCAGCCCCGATGTGGCGGTGGTCGACCTGACCCAGCA
>JBJMQN010000488.1:0-5221 GCA_045802665.1 Myxococcaceae bacterium
CGGTGCGAAGCGGCGGCAGGTGCGCGGCGAAGATCGTGTCGCCAAAGAGGAGGCAGAGGAGCAAACCGATCGCCGGGATCGCTCGGAGCGCGGGAGACCACTTCGATCTCGGACGATCCGCGAGCAGCCTCGGGCGAAGCAGCGGCGCCACCGCGAGCCCCGCTACCAGTCCGCCCAGATGCGCCGAGTTGTCCACGCCCACCGACGTCCAGCCGATCCACAAGAAGATGAGGACGATCGGGATCGCCGCCTCGCCGAGCACCCGCCGGTACCTGGAGGGCAGGATGCTTCGGTACTTGAGGCCAAAGATGACGATCCCGCCCAGGCACCCGTAGACCATCCCGGACGCGCCCACGCTCACCGCGTCGGCGAGGAAGAGCGACGCAGTCATCGTCGCGAGCCCTGAAAGGAGCAGTAACCACAGGTAGTCCAGCGGCCGGTACGCGTTCTCCAGTGCTGCTCCGACGTTGAAGAGCACGAACATGTTCAGACCGATGTGCAGCGCGTTCCGGTGCAGGAAGTTCGCGGTGAAGAGCCGCCACACCTCTCCCACATCCAGAATCAGCGGCCCGGCTTTGCCGCCGAAGCGCACCATCGCGTCCAGATCCAGCGGCCCGTCCTTCGCCATCCAGACGTAGACCGCGAGGTTCACGAAGATCACCGCCGTCGTGATCCACGGCCACTTCGAGAAGCGGAACGCCCGGGAGAAGTACGCGCGCCTCGGCTGATGCAGCGTCTGGAAGATCGGCAGGTCGCAGGCCTGCATGAACACGTCGCCCGTCACCGGCGGGAACTTCACCAGCGACTGCGGCGACACCTCTCCCCGCTTCACGCGAGCTTCGAACTCTTCGAGATCGATGAGCTCGTCGCCCTCCTCGGTGCGCAGGGTGAGAGGTTGACTCACAGCGGACCGATTGGACCACAGGGGCAAAGCCGCGACGAGAGCGGCGATGTTCGGGAGGTCACGGCCACCTGACTGATGGACAGGCAAGTCAAGCGTGCGGCGGCTGGGTCGAAAACCCCCATGATCTCCGCGAGTTGAACCCTTGTTGGTTTTCGTTCCGCTCTGGTAGAAATCCAGTTCTCCCCGGCGGGTCGGGGATCCCCAGCGTGCTCAAGCTCATCATCGAAGACGACGAGGGCCGGAAAACTGTCGTCCCATTTGTGCGGGACGAGATCACCGTCGGCCGTCAGGAAGGCAACACGATCCGGCTCACCGAGCGGAACGTGTCGCGCCGTCACGCGCGGCTCGTGCGTTCGAACGGGCACGTGCTGGTCGAGGACCTCGGCAGCTACAACGGCATCCGGGTCAACGGCGAGAAGATCCAGGGCAAGTACCAGGTCCACGACGGGGATCTGATTCAGATCGGCGACTACGATCTGGCGATCCAGTCGGATCAGCCGCAGGCCGCCCCGCCTCCCGCTCCCGCGACGGCGTCCGGTGAGCACCCCGTCAACGGCGCGAACGGTCACGTCGAATCCGTCACCGAAGCGGACGTTCAGGCCATCGGCGACGACGAGGACAACGAGCCCACTGCGCCGACGCCCGGCGAGAGCGAAGCGGCTCGGCGTCAGTCCACCGCGATCATCCGCGTGGATCAGATCGAAGGGAATCGCGCGCGCCAGGTCGTCGACATCGAGGCCGAGGAAGCGCCGCGGCTCGTCGTCGTCAACACCGAGTTCGCGGGCCGCGAGTTCGCGTGCATCCGGAGCGAGCTGAAGATTGGCCGCACCGACGACAACGACATTTCGATCGATCACCGGTCGCTCAGCCGAACGCACGCGAAGGTCGTGCGCGAGGACGGCGGCGAGTGGAAGGTCATCGACATGCAGTCCGCCAACGGCACGGCCGTCAATGGCGAGACGTACGCACAGTCGAGCCTCCGCAATGGCGATGTGATCACGCTGGGCCACGTGAAGCTGAAGTTCGTGGGCCCCGGCGAGAGCTTCCGCTTCGTCCCCGGCACCGATTACGAGAAGGCGCAGAAGGCGGGCGCGAAGGAAGCGGCGGGCGGCGGCAAGTCGAAGATGCCGCTGATGGTGGGCGGTGGTGTGGTCGCGGTTGCAATCGCGGGCCTGGCGATCTTCATGCTGACGCGCAAGCCGGAGATCCCGGTCGAGCCTCAGCCCAAGGTCGTCATCGCCGAGCCGCCGGTGAAGGTGCCGGAAGAGAAGAAGCAGCCCGTCGACGAGAAGAAGCCCGACGAGCAGGTCGCGCAGAAGACGCCGGACGAGACGAAGAAGAACGTCGAGCCCGAGCCGAAGATCGCGAAGATCGACGAGAAGCTCGCTGGCGCGAAGGCGGCGATCGCGGCGCGCGAGTTCGACAAGGCGCAGGACATCCTCCAGTCCATCACCAGCCCCGACGGCAGCCGGCCCAAGCAGGTCGAGGACATGCTGGACGAGGTGAACGCCGAGATCCTCTTCAAGAAGAACATCGCCGCGGCGGAGAAGGCGCTCTCAGGCAACAACCTGGAAGAGGCGCAGCGGCTCACCGAGGAATCCGAAGGAACGGTCGCGTACACGCCGGAGCTCGAGAAGCTGAAGGCGAGGCTGCAGAAGGCGCAGGACGCCGCGGCGAAGCTGGCCGCGAAGGCCAACACGCCGCCGCCGGACGAGACGAAGAAGGTCGTGAAGGCGAACGACGCGCAGAACAACAACAAGACGGTGAAGGCGAACCCGACTCAGGAAGCGCAGAAGCTCTTCGACGAGGGTTACACCGTGCTGCAGAGCAAGCAGTACAACGAGGCCGCGAGCATCTTCCGTCACTGCCTCGAGTTGGACGCGAACTTCGCGAAGTGCCACCTGTACCTGGGCGTCAGCTACGCGAAGCTCAAGCAGGTGGACAAAGGCGCGTACCACTACAAGCAGTTCGTCAAACTGGCGCCCAACGACGAGCAGACTCCGAAGGTCCGGAAGCTCCTCGAGCAGTACGAGCAGAACAAGAAGGGCACGCCATGACGGGCATCAATCACCCGGAGAGGCATACTTGTGCAGATCCGCATTCTGGTCGTCGACGACGAGATAGATAACTGCGAGTACCTGAAGCTCCTCCTGACCAAGGAGGGCTACGAAGTCACGACGCTGACGGATCCGACGCAAGCTGTAGAAACACTTAAAGCATCCGATTACCACCTGGTTGTGCTGGACATGATGATGCCGCAGATGAGCGGCTCCGAAGTCCTCGACCAGATCCGCAAAGTCGATACCGATATCGCTGTGGTGGTCGCCACCGGGCACCCCTCAGTCGAGACCGCCGTCGCCTCCCTTCGAGGTCAGGCGTCCGACTACGTGAAGAAGCCGGTGGAGCCCGAGCAGTTCCTCGCCACGATTCGGGATGCCCTGTCGAAGAAGGGCCTGTCGAAGGATCCCGAGGCGGATCTGCACCGGGCGATTGGGCGGACGATTCGAGACGCGCGAAAGACGCAAGAGCTGACGCTCAAACAGCTCGCGCGGCGGACGGGACTGTCGGTGTCGCTGCTCTCGCAGATTGAGCGCGCGGAGAGCTCGGCGTCGATCAGCTCGTTGTACAAAATTGCGTCCGCGCTCAGGCTGCGGATGGCGGAGCTGTTCGAGCACGCGGGGTGAGGTGGAGGTCTCGACTGCGTCAACCAGAGCGCTGCGACGGAAATCTGCAAGTAGCGACTCGCGTACCGAGCTGCAGTCAGCCGTAGCTCTACGGCTTCTTGATGAAATCCATCGCGGGAGAGGTGTTCTTCCCCTTCCCTGTCGGATTGATCCCGGTGAGCGCCAGCGCGGTCGCGTACACGTTTCCGCAGTCGCTGATGTAGCTGTTCGGGCTCTTCGTGGCGCCCGACTTCAGCACTCCCGTCACCGGATCGTACGCAGGATCCAGCGTGCCATCGGGCATGATCGGAATCGCATCCAGCGACGACGTGCCGACCCGTCCGTAGCTGCGATTTCCCTGCACGGTCCCGCCGAGGAACGCCACCGAAGACACCTTCCAGTGCTGGCAGCAGTCCTGATCCATGATCGCCTGGTACTTCACCGAATCGGTGTCGCTGCCGGAGAGGATGCTGTCCACGTCACCCTGCAGCGTGCGGCCCATCTCGGACGCCAGCACGATCGTCGTGAGATCCCAGTACGACTTTCCGGAGCTCCCGTAGGGCGTGTTCTTCAGCTTGTTCACCAGCGTGGTGAGCGGCTGCCAGAGGTTCTTCTTCATGTCGTTCAGCTGATCCGACTGCCCGCCCGCCGCCATGATCGACGACCGGTTCCGGTGCGTGTCGAAGCCGCGGATGTCCCGCGACTCGATGAAGAACCCGCACGAGATCCCCTGCGTCATCAGCTCGTACGTCATCATCGCCTGCACGTTCGTGTTCGGCGTCTCCTTGGAACGCGCCGGGTTGCCGTTCACCGACGTCGAGTCCGTGTTCTCATCACCCGGCTGGACGTTGAACTCGCTCCGCAGCGCCGCGCTGTTGAAGAGCTGGTTGGGCGAAATCGGCGTCGTGTTGCCCAGCGACGCCTTGTGGATCTGCACCGCTGACGCGAACGCCGCCACTGCCTGGCTGTTCTTGTCCTTGATGAAGTTCGAGTGCAGGTTGTCGGTGAACTGCCGAATCCGCGCATCGCGCGCGCCCGCCGAGATGTTCGAGATCGCGAGCAGCCGCGAGCGGAGATCCGCCGGCGTCTTCCCGTAGATCGTGTGCGCCCACGCGGGCCCCAGCTTCTCGTAATAACCGGTGCCTTCCGGGTAGCTCGGCGTGGAGAGCTCGCCGTCGGAGAGCCAGCGGTGCCAGCTGATGTGCGGGAGCAGGAAGCTCTGCCCGTACTGCTCGCAGAAGGCCTGCAGCACCGTGCGCTCATCCGGCGCTCGGGTGGCAGAGAGCGAGTGGTTGTACTTGCCGTAGTGGTAGTCCCAGCGCCCGCCCGAGTGGAACGTGTTGCCGTAGTGGCTCGCCACCACCGCCAGGTCCGGGAAGAGCGAGAGGCCATCGTTCGCCAGATGCCCGTACGGAATGTTTCCCTGAGTCTTCGGCCGGAACACCGCCGCGGTGTTTCCGTAGTTGATGGGCCGGTAGCGGTGCGCGCTCCAGCTCGGCGAAGGATTGAGCGTGCCCGCCGGGATCACCCGCGTCGCGTCGTTCGTCGTGTCGACGGGGTTGAACATGCAGTACCCGTCCCAGCCACCCTCCTGGAACCAGTAGATCAGAAAGCGCGGCTCAGTGATCGTCTGCGCCACCGCCTCCGCGATCCC
>JBJMQN010000489.1:0-4769 GCA_045802665.1 Myxococcaceae bacterium
GATTCGGCTCTCTGCCTCTTCGCGGATGGAGGCGACGCGCGGGGAGAGCTCGCGGTTGATGAAGCCGGTGATGGACTCGGACGGGTGGCGGATGATCTCGCGCAGCACCGACAGAGGCATCCGGTTCTTCTTCTTCTCCTCTTCGAAGATGATCTGCGCGAGCGTGACGGACGTCAGGTCTTCCTTCGACCGGTTGTCGACGACCTACACCTCGACGCCCTGTTTGATCATCTCGGCGATCTCGTCGAGCGTGACGTAGCGACTCTCGACGGTGTCGTAGAGCTTGCGGTTGGTGTACCGCTTGATGACCTTGGGCTCTTTTGCCGGGTTGGCGCTGTCGCTGGGGTTCGGCTCGCTCATCGGTGTCGTTCCTGGACGCCCACACTGCAGCTTGACGCGCTGCGACGATGGGAATTACCAACAGGTAGCCCCCCGAGCAAGCACGTCGCAGTAGTCGTCGGTTCTTCGTTCGTGGGCCTATACTGCGCGCCTTTCAAGGGATTTTGCCCGTAGATGATCGTCAAGTGCGGCAATTGCCAGACCCGCTTCAAGATTCCGGACGACAAGGTCACGGACAAGGGCGTCAAGGTCCGTTGCACCAAGTGCCAGAACACGTTCCGGGTCACGAAGGCGGACGCGCAGCCGGCGAACGCTCCTGCTGCCGGTGCGCCTGAAGCAGATCCGTTCGCGAAGTTCGGCCCGACGCCGGACGCGATTCACGGCCAGGAGACGCGCCCGTTCCAGCTCCCGCCGGATCTCCTCGCCTCGCAGCCGAAGCAGACCGCGGCACCGGCCGGCCCTCAGGGCTCGCCCCTTCATCCTTCCTTCGCAGCGCAGGCGGACGTGCCGAAGGAGATGTTCGATCAGCCGACGCGCATCGGGCCACCTCCGAGCCGTCCTCCGCCTCCCGCTTCGCCTCCGAAGACGCAGCCCTCCGCGTTCGATCCGTTCGACTTCGCGGGCGCTCCTGCCAAGGCGCCGGCAGCTTCGGCAGATCCCTTCAGCTTCGGCGGTGAGCCGGCCACCGCGCCCGCTACCGCGGCGGACCCGTTCGACTTCGGTGGCCAGCCGACGCGCGTGAACCCCGCGCCGAATCCGGCCGCGGCGAAAGCGGACCCGTTCGACTTCGCGGGCATCCCTGCCGCAGGCCCGACCTCTCCGGGGACGGGCGGCATCAAGTTCGAGCTCGACGACGCGCCGACAGCCGCGCCCACGCAGCCGAACGGCAGCCGCCCCGCCGCGGATCCGTTCAACGACGCGATGACGCAGCCCAACGGCAAGCGTCCCGAGAACAAGCCGGGGGCGTTCGCGGATCCTTTCGCGCAGGGCGGAGGGCCGGATCCGTTCGCCGCCGCTGAGGAGACGCGCACGGCGGTCATCGGAACGCCGAAGGGCATGCTCTCGGATGTGCCGCCGGCGGACTCCTCTCCGTCGCCCATGGACATGGGCGACGCGCGGGCGATGTTCGACATGCCGGAGCCGAAGGCGGCGCCGCCGCCCGAGCCTCAGAAGGATGACTTCGGTCCCTCCGTTCCGCTCGCGCAGATCAAGCTGAACAAGGTCCCGGCCTCCGAGCTCGCCAACCCGAGCGCGAACGCCGCGGACGAAAAGCCGGTGCCGCCGCAGCCGGGTGCCGCTCGGAAGCTCACGGGCGTCGTGGTCAACATCGCGATCGCCGCTGCGCTGGTGTGCATCCTCGGCGCGGTGGGGCTCGTGTACCTGAACGAAGGAAAGCTCGAGGCGCAGAGCTTCCAGCCCGCGCGGCTCAAGTCGATGCTGGCGGGTTCCACGTCGTGGAGCGCGGGAGATCTCTCCAACGGCCTCTACGACACGAAGAGCGGCAAGCCGGTGTTCTTCGTCCGCGGCGAGGTGAAGAACCGCGGTCAGAAGGCGGGCAAGGTGAAGGTCCGCGCGGAGATCATGGATGGCTCGTCGCTGGTGCGTTCGGCCGAGGTGTACGCCGGGACCGCGCCGACGCCGGAGGAGCTCTACGGGATCGGCAACGCCTCCGATGTGGATGCGCTCGCCGGGAAGCTGGAGAAGGGCGCCGCGAACGTGGCCCCGGGCAACAGCGCTCCGTTCCTGATCACGTTCTACGAGTATCCGCCGGATCTCTCGGGCTTCCGCCTGAAGGTCTCGGTGATCGAGGCCGGCGCCGAGCAGACCGCCGCGCGCTGAACTCCCAACCCGAAGGTCCCTTCGCGATGGCTGAACGCGACGAAGCGCAGACGGTGGCGAAGAGGCTCCACGCGCTCCTCGGCGGCCCCGAGGTCACGCGCAAGGCGGCCGCGCGCGAGCTCGCGCGGCGCGATCCCACCGACGCGACGGAGCTCATCCATCACCTGCTCACCCTCGCCCGCGAAGGCTGGGAGCCCGCGTCCTGCGTGCTGTCGTCCATGGTCGCGGCGCTGACGCTGGAGGCGGCGGAGATTCCGTACGCGCACGCGCTGCGGCGCCTCGCGGAGATTCAGGATCTGGAGAACGTGAGCGCGTTCCTCGCCGAGGGGCCGCCGAAGAAGGAGATGAACAAGGGCGCGGCGGCCAAGCGCGACGCTCAGGCGTTCAGCGATTCGCTGGGGCATCTGAAGACGAAGGCGCGGCTCACCCGCGATCGCGACACGCTGACGAAGCTCCTCACCGTCTCGCATCCGGACGTCATCCGGAACGCGCTGCTGAATCCTCGGCTCACCGAGCAGACCGTGGTGAACACCGCCGCTCGCAGGCCTTCGCGCCCCGAGCCGCTGTGGGAGATCTTCAAGTCGGAGAAGTGGGGCGTGCGGCATCAGATCCGCCGCGCGCTGGTGTTCAACCCGTACACGCCGCTGGAGCTGGGCGCGAAGCTCGTGCCCCTGCTCAACGAGACGGATCTGCGCGAGCTTGCTCGGGACAACAACGTCCACGAGGCGATCCGGATGCAGGCGGAGAGTCTGGTCGAGTCCGTCACTTCGAGGAGGAGGGGAGAGCCTCCTCGCGGGACGATCCACTGACGCGCTCGCCTTCGGCTTGTGATCCGGCCCGGGCTCCTGCACATTGAGTTTCACCCGCATGCACCTTGGCACTGGCGAGCTTCTGCTTCTGGCGTTCATCCTCGTGGTGGTGTTCTCCGCCTCGCGGATGGGCCAGCTCGGCAACGCGCTGGGGAAGTTCGTCTACTCGTTCAAGAAGGCGTCGAAGGGCGACGACTTCGTCGAGGTGAAGGGCGAACGGCTCTCCGGCGGAAAGAGCGACAAGGTCGTGGACGCGGAGATCGTGGACGAGAAGAAGAAGTAGCTCGCAGGCTCCGCTTGACTCGTTTCAGCGCGCCCGTTTGATCCGCGGCCCATGCTCTTGCTCGCTCACCGCGGGGCCTCCAAAGACGCGCCGGAGAACACGATCGAGGCCTTCGTCGAGGCCGTCCGGCAGGAGGCGGACGGGGTGGAGCTGGACGCGATGGTCTGCGGCAGCGGCGAGGTCGTCGTCTGCCACGACGAGTTTCTGGACCGGCTCGCTCGAAAACCGTGGGAGGTGCGGACGACCTCGCTCTGGAAGCTGCGCACCGCGGACGTGGGGACGCCGCTCGGCTTCAAGCCGGCTCGGATTCCGACGTTGGAGTCGGTCATCGATGCGTTGCCATCGGACTTCCTCATCAACATCGAGCTCAAGTGCGAGCGGCTCAATGACGACGGGCTGTCGGAGAAAGTCTGCGCGCTCGTGCGGCGGATGGGGATCGGCAGCCGCGTCGTCATCTCCAGCTTCAACCCGCTCTGTCTGTTCCGCGTGGCGGCGAGCTACCCCGAGCTTCGCCGCGGGTTTCTCATCGATCCCGACAAGGGCTTTCTGTTTCAGCGCGGAGTGCTGACGCCGCTGACCTCCAGCTACTCGGTGCACCCGTACTACGCGCAGGTGAGCGAGCAGCTCGTACGGGAGTGGAGGGCTTCCGGCCTCGAGGTGGCGTGCTGGACGGTGGACGATCCGGTGATCGCCCGGAGCTTGCGAGACTTCGGCGTGCGCTACTGCATCACCAACCGGCCCGGGGCGCTGCGGAGCGCGCTCTAGAAGTCCAGGCCCAGCGTCACGTTGTAGGCCGTGACCGCGGGGAGCTGCGTCGACACAGTGGTGGTCGGATTGGCCGGATCCACCGCGTCGATGGTGCCGACCTGCGAGTAGCTGATCTCGCCTGCGATCTGGATGACGCCACCGATGAAGCGCAGGCCGCCGTAAAAGCGGTTGTGCGCGTTGGCCCCCATCGTCACTTCGTTGAAGACGCCCGTGTCCTGCAGCTGCGCCGTCGGAGACGAGATGGACTGCTGGTAGGTGCGGCTCCGGTTGAAGTCGATGTTGTTCGACGTGGCCGACGTCCAGACCAGGTTCCAGCCAACGTACGGCGAGAGCGTCACCATGCCGCCAATGGCGAACTGCTTCCCGAGCCCGACATCGAGGCCCGCCGCGGTGAGATCGAAGTCGCGGTTGTTGAAGAGGCGCGTTCCGTACCCTCGGATGCCGAGGTCAGGCAGGAACGTGAAGCCTTCATTCAGCGCCCACTTCACTTCCACGGTGCCGGCCGCCATCCGGCTCTGATCGATCCACGCCACGCGCGTGCCGAGCTCGAACGACCACGGCAGACCCTTTCGGATGTGCACCGACGGCAAGAGCATGGGGCCCTTGAACGCCTTCACCGTGGGGAACTTGAACTTGGAGGTCTCGAGGTTCACCACGCCGAGCTCGGCGCCGAAGTAGAAGCCGGAGTGCCCCAGCGTCTCGGGGGGCATCAGGTTCACCGACGTCAGCGC
>JBJMQN010000490.1:0-3469 GCA_045802665.1 Myxococcaceae bacterium
CTCGGACCTGCTCGAGAAGTACGACGACAAGTTGATGGACTAGTCGAAGGGCGGCTGTGCCGGGACGCCCGCCGCTTCGGCTCGATCGCGTTCACTGAACGGGTCCAGCTCTCGCGGATAGCGGACGTCCCAGAGCAGCAGCGCCTCGGCCGGAGCGCGGATCCCCGCGAGCCGGCGCTTCCCTTCGAGCGCCTCCATCCACTGCTCGAACGGAATCACCCCCGCGGCCACCAGCGCCGCGGTCCCCACCATGATCCGCACCTGGTAGCGCGCAAACGCGTCGCCGCGGATCCGGATCTCCGACAAGCCACCGCGCCGATCGACGAGCTCCACGCTCTCGATCTTCCGCATCCGCTCGGGACTTCGAACCGAGTGGAACGCGGAGAAGACGCGCTCGCCGACGGCGGCGGAGAGGGCCTCGCGCAGACGCGACGGATCAACGACTCGCCCCTCGAAGCGCGGCTCGTCGCCAATGCTCCAGGCGAACCGATGAGCGCCGCCGCCCAGCGCCAATCGATACCGATACTCCTTCCCACTCGCGGACCAGTGCGGCTGAAAGTCGCCGTTCGCCACCCGCGCGAGCGCCACGCCCACATCCTCGGGCAGCGCCGCATTCATCCGCGCTTGCACGGTCTCCGGCGCAAGCTCGGACTTCACCATCACCACCTGCATCCGCGCGTGAACGCCGGCATCGGTCCGCCCCGCGGGCATGGGCCGCGTCGTGACCTCGAGCGGCTCCAGCGCCCTCTCCAGCTCCGCCTGTACGGAGCGCGCGCCGGGCTGCCACTGGAAGCCGCTGAAGCGGTCCCCTCGGTACCACACCCAGAGCGCGAGCCGTGCTGACATGACGAGGGGCTGAAAGGCCGGCCGCTCAGTGACGGCGGCCGTCGGATCTGTAAGATAGCGCCACGGATGGAGAATCCCGACCGATGAATCCCGGCAGCGCTGAGTGGCTCTTTCGACAGGGAGAGCTCGTCCTCGGACCGGTGACCGCCGAGGCGATGATCGAGAAGCTCTACGCGGGCGAGGTGGACAGCAAGACGCCCGTCACGAAGATGGGCGATTCGAACTTCCGCCGCCTCGGCGAGTTCGACGTCTTCCGCGTTCACGTCGCCAAGGCCGAAGCCAAGGCCCGCGTCGACAAGCAGGCCGTGACGGATGCGCACAAGCGCGCCAAGAGCCGCAATGTGAAGATCGGCATCACGGCGGGCGTGATCGCGGTGCTCGCCATTGCCGTCGGCATCGGCGCGTACCGGATCGCCATCGACAACCCGTTCAAGAACGTGGAGCAGGAAGCCTACGGAGACATCCTCATCTCCAGCGAGGTCGGCAGCATCGGGCTCGCGAAGGCGCACCACGAGGACGAAGAGCTCCTCGACTACCAATTCACCGGGCAGCAGAAGAAGAACACCGGGACCGCCGTCGCGCAGAACGAGAAGAAGCAGCCCTCCGAGGACAAGCTCCCGAAGGACACCGGCACCAAGCTCGCCTCCGCGAAGAAGAACAAGGTCAACGACGAGACCGAAGAGCCGGATGGGATGCAGATGGCGAAGTTCGACCAGTCCGCGATCAACGGCGTCGTCGCGTCCCAGCAGAAGACGCTCTACCCGTGCCTCATCGCCGAGGCGCAGAAGAACCCCGGCCTCTCCGCGAAGATCCCGATCGAGTTCGTGATCGGCAACGACGGCAAGGTCGCGAAGGTCTGGGTGGACCATCCGTCGTTCAAGTCGGGCTCGCTGCCGGACTGCCTGCTCACGAAGCTTCAGGGCTGGAAGTTCAAGCCGTACGACGGCGAACGCGCGACGGTCAGCCTCTCCTTCAAGATCGGCAAGAGCGGGTAAGGCGCCGAAGCTTTTTGGGCCCTTCCACTGTCAGCCCGCCATGCGATAAGCGGCGCCGCCATGTCAGCCGCTGAAACGCTCAAGACCCCGCCCTCCGTCGCGCCGGGAAGCTTCCGGCACACCGTCCTCACCACCGCGCGCCGCTTCAAGGCGAGCTGGACGGAGATGGGCAAGCTGCTCGTCGAAGTCTTCAACAAGAAGTCCTACGAAGAGTGGGGCTACGAGTCCTTCGATGCGTACGTCACGAAGGAGCTGCACATCCGCAAGTCCACCGCGGACAAGCTGCTGAAGACGTTCAACTTCCTGAAGAGCTACGAGCCGAAGATCGTCGAGGAGGCGGATCTTCCCGAACGCGCGCCCGCGTTCGAAGTGGTCGAAGTGCTCGCTGACGCCGAGGCGCGCGGACAGCTGAGCCCCTCTGAATACAAGTCCATCCGCGACAGCATCTGGGACTCGGAGAAGACGACGTCGGAGCTCCGAAAAGATCTCGTCGAACGCTTCCCGAAGCCGCAGCCGCCGGCGCCGCCCTCGGACATCTCGCTGCGGCGCTACGCGCAGACGGCACGCAAGCTCGCCAATGAACTTGGCGCCTCCTCCAAGGTCCCGAAGGCGGTGTCGGAGCGAGCAGCCGCACTGGCGGACGATCTGGAGGAGCTGGCGTCGTCGAAGGCTGCTGGTTAGGGAAGCTGGCTCAACGTCCGCGCGGTGACGCAGCGCGTGCTTCGTGTGGGCGTGGGATGGTCAATGGAAGACGTACCACCCGGATAGGCAGGCTTCCGTGGGCCTTCAGTGGGGCCTATATATTGGTGCCCGGTGGTGGATGGCTTCCCATTGGCTGTTAGGCTGAACGTCAGGGTCGCTCGGAGGAGCTTGAAGTGAAGAGTAAGGAGCACCACGTCAATCTGTCCTGCTCGTTCTGCGGCAAGTCGCAGCGGGAGGTGCGCAAGCTCATCGCGGGCCCGACGGTCTACATCTGCGACGAGTGCATCAAGCTCTGCAACGACATCATCGCGGAAGAGAACGATCGCGAAGAGGGCAAGCCGCAGGTCAGCCTTCCCACGCCGGCCGAGATCAAAGCGTTCCTGGACGACTACGTGATCGGTCAGGACATGGCGAAGAAGGTCCTCGCCGTCGCCGTCTACAATCACTACAAGCGCATCTACCAGAAGAAGCCCGCCGCGCGTCCCCGCCCCGGCATGAAGCCGCAGGGTCCGGAGGACGTGGAGATCAGCAAGAGCAACATCCTGCTGATTGGTCCCACGGGCTCTGGAAAGACGCTGCTCGCGCAGTCGCTGGCGCGCTTCCTCAACGTGCCGTTCACCATCGCGGATGCGACGTCTCTGACCGAGGCGGGCTACGTCGGTGAGGACGTCGAGAACATCATCCAGAACCTGCTCCACAACGCCGACTACGACGTGGAGAAGGCGGCGCGGGGCATCGTCTACATCGACGAGATCGACAAGATCGCTCGTAAGGGTGATGGGCCGTCGGTGACTCGCGATGTCGGCGGCGAAGGCGTGCAGCAGGCGCTGCTCAAGATCATCGAAGGCACGAGGGCGAACGTCACTCCGCGCGGGGGCAAGAAGTACAACCAGCAGGAGTACATCCAGGTCGACACCACGAACATC
>JBJMQN010000491.1:0-8499 GCA_045802665.1 Myxococcaceae bacterium
CCGGGAACGTCAGCGTGATGACGCCGTAGATCGACGCGAGCACCGCGCCGGCGCTGCCCGAGATGACGGACGAACGGGTGAGCCAGCTGCGCTTGCCCTCGAGGGCCCTCTGGATCGCGCGTTCGTTCATGGGGCGGCGTCCACCTTGAAGCGGGCCACCACCGAGGTCAGGTCAGTGGACAGCGAGGAGAGATCGTCGTTGGCGGACGCCATCTGGCGGGAAGCCTGAGCGGACTGCTCGGTGACGTGGAGGATGTCCGCCATCGCCGAGGCGAGCTGATCGGTTCCGGTCTGCTGCTGCTGCGTGGCGAGCGAGATCGCCCGAACCGCGTCGGACGTCTGCCGCGCGAGCTCCAGAATCATCTGCAGATGAGACGACACGCGGGTGGCGAGCTGAGCGCCAGCATCCGTCGCCTTCACCCCCGCCTCGGTGGCCATCACCGCGGCGTTCGTGGCGTCGCGCACCTCCGAGATGAGTCGCTCAATCTCGCGGGTAGAAGTGAGCACGTTCTCGGCGAGCCTGCGCATCTCAGCCGCGACGAGCGAGAAGCCGCGGCCGACTTCGCCTGCCTTGTTTCCCTCGAGCTCGGCGTTCAGCGCGAGCAGGTCCGACTTGTCGGCGATCTCGTTGATGAACTCGACGATCTTGCCGATCTGCTGGACGCGCTTGTTGAGCTTCACGACCGAATCCGCGATCGCCTGATTGCCCTCGCGCATCCGCGCCATCGACGCCTGGAACGCATCCGAGCTGCGCTGGCCGTTCTGAGCCGCCGCGTAGGTCTGCTGCGCGATCTCCGCGACGGACGCCGCGTTCTCCGCGATCTGCCGAGCGGACCGCGCCAGCTCCTCCGTCGTCGCCGACGTCTCGTTGAGTGACGCCGCCTGCTCCGCCGCGCCCGCTTCGTTGGAGCGCGACGTCTGAACCAGCTGAGTGCTTCCGGACGACAGCTGCGCGCCGGCGCGCTGGAGCTGGTTCACGACGGAGCGGAGCTCGGAGCGCATCGCCGCGAACGCGGTGGAGGCAGCCCACACCTCGTCCTCCGCGATGACCAGCGGCAGATCCGCGACCTCGCCATTGGCGATCCGCGCGGCGTAGTTGGCGATCGTCCGCATCGGCCGCACCAGCGCGCGAGCGGCGATCAGCGCCTCGACGAGTGCGACCAGCATCACGACCGCGCCGAGCAGCTCGATCTCGACAAAATCCTTCCGGCTCTGCTGGCGAAGCTGGGCTTCCGTCGCCCGGCCGTTCTTTTCGATCAGCGCCTGCACCGAGGCGGACGTGCGGCGGATGGTGAGATCTGCGACGAGGATGGCGGGCGTCAGCACCAGCACGCTGATGAAGATCATCAACCGCCGCCGAAGCTGCGAGCGCGTGGCAGGCGCGGCGACGATGACCTGGTGAGGCAGAAGCCCCATCGACGCGATCCGCTCCACCGCGGTCCGGCTGCGCCCGATGACGAGCACGTGCGGAAGGGCCGCGGACAAGGGCCCCAGCAGCGCGCCGATCCACGCGATCTGCAGCGCGCTGGAGACCTTCGCCTCCGGGACGAAGCCCCAGTAGAGAAGGCCGATCGTCGTCGCGCCGCAGACCCAGAGGAACAGGTCGGTCAGAAACGCGCGGTCCGGATGGGAGCGCGCCTCGCCGATCGCGGTGCTCAGATTGCCGACGTTGGGGCTGACCTCGCCTTTTCCGAGCGCGGCGATCGTCTTGAGCTTCCGCCGGTTGTAGCTGCTGCCGAGGAACACGGCGACCAGCGCGACGCTGACCGCGAGCTCGAGGAACCTGATTTCGGTCCCCGGCACGAGCTGCACGGTGAGCATGCCGTAGGAGATCGCCAGCGCGGCAGCGAGGCCGCCTGCGATCATGGACGGAGCGTTGAGCCAGCCGGCGAGGCCCTCAAGCGGGTTCTTCTTGTCGCTCATGGGGTCTGTGCCCTCCGCGAGAGGAAGCGCGCGAACTCGGTCACGCGCACCACCGGATAGAGCGCCTCCGAGACGGACACGAAGCCATAGAGGCTCCCGCCGATGCCCGCGCTCATGAGCCGTGGCGTGGGAAGAAGCGAGACGGACTCGGAGTGGACCTCCACCGATTCCACGCCCACGCCTTCGCCGCCCGGCGCACAGAGGAACTTTTCGCCCTCGCGCAGCTCGATGCGTTCGACCTGGTTGGCGAGGAACGCGAGGCGGTCACCGCCATGGCGGCAGAGCAGAAGCCCCGTCACTTCGGTGGAGGGAAGGACGTCCAAGACGATCAGCCGCCCTGCGCCAGGAAGTCGAAGAGCCCGTCCGGTTCAATCACCGCGACCTCCTGCCCGCCCACGGATGCTTGAGCGGGACCGCGGAGGTGCACGTGCACGCCGGAGCTGCCCAGCGCGTCGAACTTTCCAGAGAGCGCGGAGACGCCGGCGACGCGGCTCGCCGTCAGCGCGAGGACGCCGCGGGGGAGGCGGAGCAGGACCGCTCGCTTCGTCTTATCCGCGGTGGCGCCGGTGAGCTGCGCGAGGTCGATGACCGGGATGACCTCACCGCGGTGCGCGAAGACGCCGAGCAGGTGAGACGGCGCGCCGGGGACGCGGGTCAGCTCCGGAAAAGTGACGACCTCGGCCGCGCGATCGGATGGAACTGCGAACCAGCTCGAGCCGCACGCGAAAACGAGATGGGAAGCGGACGAGCGCGACTCAGCGGCCATGGGCAAGGGCCCCGGCTTTTAGCACTTGTTAACGCTTGAACTCCACACGGCGGTTCTCCGCCCAGGCGGCCTCGTCGTGCCCGTTGTTCGCGGGGCGGTTCTCGCCGTAGCCGACGGTGTCCAGCGAACCCCCCTTCACGCCCAGATCCGTCAGGTACTTCTTCACGGAAGCGGCGCGCTTGTTGGAGAGCTGGAGGTTGTACTCCTCGGTGCCGCGCTCGTCTGCATGCCCCTCGAGCGTGACCTTCTTGCCGGACTTCTTGATGCAGTCCGCGAGCGACGACAGGCGATTCTGGCCGTCCGCATCGAGCTGATAGTCGTTGAAGCCGAAGCGGATGGGATCCCACTTGCACTCGGGCGCCGCGGCCTCGGTCTTCTGCTGGCACGTGCCGCCCTTGCACTCCTCGCCCGAGCCGCAGTCGTCGTTGGTGGTGCAGGCGTTCTTCGCGATGCACTTGTTCTTGTTGCACTTGCCGGTGCCGCAGTCCGAGTCGCTCTGGCAGAAGTCCTGCGCGACGCACTTGCCGGTCTTGCACTTCTTGCCTGAGCCGCAGTCATCGGCGGTCGTGCATTCGGGCTTGGGCACGCACTTGTTCGCCTCGCAGACGAAGCCCTCTTTGCAGTTCTCGTTCTTCGCGCACTCCTGGCACTGACCTTCGACGCAGACCTCGTTG
The DNA here is from genome assembly GCA_045802665.1 of Myxococcaceae bacterium. Lineage (GTDB taxonomy): Bacteria > Myxococcota > Myxococcia > Myxococcales > Myxococcaceae > JBJMQN01. The sequence continues at coordinate 3,364 of JBJMQN010000491.1, forward strand.
TGGTCCTTGCAGGACTCGTCGTTGCTGCACTTGGGGTAGGCCGGCGGGCAGCCCGTGAGTGCGAGGAGTGATCCAGCGGCGGCGATGGCGAGGAGGACTCGGCGGTTCATAACTCTCCGGCTGCGGTCTTCGGGTGGCAGGTCCGTACATCCCCGTACAGCAGTGCGTCAAAGGCTTTTTCGACGGCCGACAGGTTGCAGTGGTTCCCGTCGTGGCCGCCCAAACCCCCGAAGCACGAGCATATTTCCCAGGCACTGCGGCAGAATGGCCACACACGCCGCGGCGCGGAGAAGACACGATGGCTGCAACGATTCTGGTGGTGGACGACGAGAAGAACATCCTGCTCACGCTGAACCAGGCGCTGCAGCTCGAGGGCTACCGGACGGAGCTCGCGTCCTCCGGCCAGCTCGCGCTGGAGCTGGTTGGGGCGAAGCACGTGGATGCGGTGCTGATGGACGTGAAGATGCCGGATCTCGACGGGCTCTCCGCGCTTCAGAAGCTGATGGAGATGAGGCCGAACCTGCCCGTCATCATGATGTCCGGGCACGGGACGATCGACACCGCGGTGAAGGCGACGCAGCTCGGCGCGCGCGACTTTCTGGAGAAGCCGATCGCGCGGGAGCGGCTGTTGGTGGCGCTGCGAAATGCGCTGCAGCACCAGCGCGTGGTGGAAGAGCTTCAAGTATTGCGAGCGGAAGCCGGCCGCTTCGAGATGGTGGGCCGCAGCGGCGCGATGGAGCGGATCTACGAGCTCATCCGGAGGACCGCGCCGTCCGAGGGCCGCGTTCTGATCACCGGCGAGAACGGAACGGGCAAGGAGCTGGTCGCGCGGGCGATTCACGTGAACAGCCGGCGGAAGACGGGGCCGTTCGTGAAGCTCAACTGCGCCGCGGTGCCGCACGAGCTCATCGAGAGCGAGCTGTTCGGTCACGAGAAGGGCGCGTTCACCGGAGCGGTCAGCGCTCGGCGCGGAAAGTTCGAGCTCGCGCACGATGGGACGCTGTTTCTGGATGAGATCGGCGACATGCCGTCCGCGATGCAGGCGAAGCTCCTTCGAGTGCTGCAGGAAGGCGAGCTCGAGCGCGTCGGCGGCGCGGAGACGATCAAGGTCGATGTGCGAGTCATCGCCGCGACGAACAAGGATCTGGAGCAGGAGATCGCGGCGGGACGGTTCCGGGAAGATCTCTACTACCGGCTCAACGTCGTGCAGCTCCACACGCCGCCGCTGCGCGAGCGCCGGGATGACATCGCCGAGCTCGTGAACGCGTTCCTCCGCGAGATGTGCCCGAAGAACGGCAAACGCGTGATGAGCCTGCAGGACGACGCGATGGCCGTGATGGCTGCGTACGACTACCCGGGCAACGTGCGCGAGCTGCGAAATCTCGTCGAACGGCTCGCGATCCTCTGCGAAGGCCCGACGATCTCGCGCGCGGAAGTGGAAGATGTTCTGCCGCGCTCCAGGAATACGACCGCGAATCGGCCGGTGGTGGCGATGCCGCAGGTGGTGTCGCAGCCGTCTGCCGCTCCTGTTGCAGAGCCGATGGCGGCGATTCTTGGGAACGGGCATGGGCACGGCGGTTCGACTTCGGGTTCGGGTGCTTCGAACACCGGCATCCGGTTCCGCGCGGACAAGCCGTTCCGGGATCAGGTCGAAGACGCCGAGCGCGACATCATCACCGCCGCGCTCCACCACACGCGCGACAACGTGACGGAGGCGGCGCGGATCCTCGACCTCGAGCGCGGGCACTTCTACAAGAAGATGAAGGCGCTCGGCCTGCGACGCGGGAAGGAAGAGGCGCAGACCAACTCGCCCGAGGACACGCCGCGCCCGGTCTGATGTCTCCGAAAATTCTCCTCGCGGCCGTCATCGCGGCGGCCGTCGTGGCGGGGTGCAGATCGAACCCGCCACCGCCCGTGGAGTATCCGCTCTACGGCTACAAACCGCCCTGCCCTCCGCCGCCCGAACCGCCGGCACCACCTCCGCCGCCTCCGCCGAAAGAGGAGCTCGCGTGTCCGGACGCAGGCATCGCCCAGCACGAGTCGCACGAATGGGTCTGCGTGGACGAGGAGGGAAAGCGCGACGGCCCGTACCGGGAGTTCTTCCCGACGGAGGTGAAGGCGCTGCGGGACGGCCAGTACGCGCACGGCGAGAAGAGCGGGACGTGGATCTCGTTTCATCCAAACGGCACGCCGGAAGCGCGCGGCGAGTTCGTGCGCGATCGCGCGGCGGGAAGGTGGCAGTACTTCTCCGAGTCGGGCGCGCGGATCTCCACCGCGGATTTCAAGGACGGAAAGTACGACGGCCTCGTCTGCGAATGGTCCGAGCGCGGCGCGAACACCTCCGAGACAGGGTTCAAGGCTGACCGGAAGCACGGCACCGCGATCACCTGGAGTGAGGACGGAAAGGTCGAATCGATCGCGCGTTTCGAGGACGGAAAGCAGGTGAAGCTGAAGCCATTCGAGGAGACACAGCTCAGCTTTCACCGCATCCACTACTGCGAGCTGGAGCCGTGTCCTGAAGGCACGATGCTCGTCGGCGAGGTGGTTGGGAACGGAGTCGGGTGCTCCGGGAAGGACGACACGAAGAAGAACGGCCGGTGGACCTACTTCGATTCAGAGGGACGGAAGATCGAAGAGGGCGACTACCGCAACGACGAGAAGGTCGGCGAGTGGCGGCAGTACGACCCGGATGGATCGATTCGGAAGACGGAGACCTATCAGCGGTGAGCAATTCCCGATGCTCGTGACCTCGAGCGCGAACCGACCGTAAGCACGTCGACCGGATCGCGATCGGAGCCTCGGGCGCTTCCGGGTCATCGTTTTCCTCGCGCCTGCGCTGGCGCACGCGGGAAGTGTCCGCCGGCGCGAGCTTGAGCTCCGGAGGCCGCGGGCCCTGGACGCATCGTGCGACCATGGCGCCGGCCGCTTTCATAGGATCGAGGTCGCCAGGCGTTTTGTACGTTCTTGCCTTCGTTTCCTCTGCGCTTGATGTCAGACCCTCCTGCTACAAAGGCTCATGCCATCCCTCACGGATCTGACGAACGCTGAGCTCCTCGCGCATCTCGCCGCGCTCGCTTCCAGCGAATGGACGACCACGGCGGACCAACTGCTATCGCTCAATGAGATGGAGGATCGACGCGCGCACGCGTACCTCGGCTTCTCGAGCGTCTGGGCTTACTGCGAAAGCGTGCTCCGCTGGAGCAACGGCAAGACGGGTCGCAATCTCGCCGCGGCTCGACTGCTGAGACGCTTTCCATTGGGCGCCAACTACCTCCGCGACGGCCGCCTCAACTGCACCACGTTCTGCGCCCTCAGGGACGTCCTCACGCCTGAGAATCAAGTCGAACTCTTCGATCGCGCCTCCAACCTCACCGAACAGAAGGTCCTCGAACTGGTCGCTGAGCTCGCGCCCAGACCGGATGTCCCGGAACGTCTGCGCAAGATCCCGAACCGGTCGCACCCCTCCCCTTTCGACGCCACCGCCAGCACTCCGCCCAGCCCCGCCGTCACCACGACGTCCTCCTCGGTCGCGATGGCCACCCACGAGGGCTCGCCCGCGCTTCAGGTCGGCGATCCCAGCCCGCTGTTTTCGCCTCCCGCCGAAAGGACCAGCTCGTCCGCGCCCGCGACGGATATCTCCGCCGAACCAACCGAACCGTTCCGGCCTACCGCGAAGCTCACGCCGCTTCGCAAAGACGTCTTCAAGCTCGAGATGACCGTCGATAGAGGCATCAAGGAAGAGCTCGAAGAGCTCAAGTCGTTGCTCAGTCACAAGATGCCGCGCGCCACGCTCGGCGACATCCTCCTCGAGGCCATCCGTCGCACCCGCACCGCCTGCGACCGTCAGAAGTACGGCACGCTCGCCGCAGGACCGGCGCCCACCCCGAACCCGACCCGTTCGAAGCGAACCGGCTCCGAAGCGCCGACGAGCATCTCGCCATGTGCTCCCATTTCGGGAGCGACTGATGACCCTGTTCGCGCTCCCATTTCGGGAGCAACCGATGGCGGCGACCCTCTCCGCGCTCCCAGTTCGGGACCCGGAGGCACCGAGGCCGAGCCTGCGACCGCGACGGGCGCTCCCATTTCGGGAGTTTCCGCAGGAGACGCCGTCTCGCTCACTCCCATTTTGGGAGTAACTCCCAGCGACGCCTCCGCGTGCGCTCCCAATCCGGGAGTGACGACGTCATCGATCTCGAGCCAGCCGTCGCCGGGCAGCTCGCCCAGAGGTGTGCCACGTCCGGTCAAACGGTTCGTCGCAGAGCGCGACGGTCGAAGCTGCCAGTTCGTCGGCTCGAATGGCCAGCGCTGCGGGTCTAAGCATCAAGTCGAATACGAGCACACCGTGCCACACGCGCGCGGCGGGGAATCCACTGGGCGGAATCTTCGTCTGCTCTGCAAGTCGCATAACTTGCTCTGCGCGATCGACGTCTTCGGCGAAGAGTTCATGCGCCGGTTCATCGGCCCACGTTCACCCGACCGCGCGCGGGACGACACTGCCACTCGCCAACCGCGCGCGAAGGATCCCGCCTAACCACCGGCCGGAAGAAGCTGGCGCTACTTCGCCTTCGCCGCGACCCACCAGTTCGGCATCGCGAGCTTCACTCCCGGAAGTCCGTGGAGGCGGTTCGCGAGACGGATTGCGTCGTAGCCGGCAGGAGCGGCGATCACGATCGCCAGCGTTCCGACCTCGCGCTTCTTCTCCAGCCCGTTCTCTTTCAGGAACGCAGCGGCATCGACGGCCGGATCGAGCTGCACGACCACGTCGCCAGCGGCGACGCGCGCCTTCCCTGCTCCGCTGGCCTGATCGCGCAGCACAGGAAGCAGGCCGGCGACTTTCGACAGCATCTGCGCCGTCGACGTCACCTTCCACAGCCGCACGCCGCGCGATGAGACGATCTGCGCCGACGGATCGGCCGCGAGAATCAACGCCTTCGTCTCATCGGACGGATGAACTTCGGCGACGAGTACAGGGTCCGCGAACAGCGGCCGCTGCACGTTTCCGTCGAACCAGAACAGCGCACCGGTCGTGTCGGTCGCCGAGCTCCCTGCCCGCGTCGCCGGAGTCTTCAACGGGCTCTTCTCCGTCAGCGTGCCCGCTCCGAACGCCGCGCCCGCCATCAGCATGACCACGATCGC
>JBJMQN010000492.1:0-3671 GCA_045802665.1 Myxococcaceae bacterium
CCGTAGTGAAGTTGAATGCGGCGCTCTCGGCGCCGTGCCGAGGTGTAGGATGCGGCGTTCGACTCGGCGACCGCTGCGCCTGCGCGCGCGATCGGGTGGGGCAACCGGCTCGGTCAGCTGCAGCCAGGGTTCGACGCAGACGTCGTGCTCCTCGATCGCGATCCGCGAGAGTCCGGCCCGAAACCCGTGGTGCAGCGCGTGTTCTTCGAGGGGCGAGCGGTTGAGTGACGGGCGCTCACGCCGGGGGCAATGAGTCTGGCGAGCGGACCTGCCGCGTTCTCCTCCGCACCGCGAAGACCATCACGATCGCGACGACGAGCGTTGCCGATTGTGCGCTCGACGCGCAGCCGCACTCAACGGCGAGATGTTGCGCGTCTTCTTCATGGAGCCCGCCATCAGTGCCGCCGTCTTCGCCGCCATCCTCCGCGTTCGCGCCGGCGTCGAGCGGCACGTTCCCGCCATCGAGGTACACCGCGCGGAAGGCGACCAGCAGTGAGATCCAGTCGTCATTGTCGGTGAGCATCGAGACGCTGTAGTTGCCAACGGGCCCCGGAACGGCCGCGGCGCCCCGGTTGCCGTTCACCGCGCTGACGACGGTCCAGCCAGGTGGGACGTGATCGATACTCCCGCCGGTTTGAAACCACCCGAAGAGCACGTCGTTCGGGTAGTGCGTGGCGAGGTTGCCGGAGGCGATCGCGAGCGTGCCCGGTCCCGTGTTCGTGGCCTCGACGACGCCGTCGATGGGATTGGCGCTGTCGATGTTCCGGTACTCCGCGAGCGCTCCTTCGATGACGGCCGTTGAGCTGAGCTGCAAAGTCACCGAGGCGCCCACGGGAAGGTTCTGCGCGAAATAGATGCTGCACCGCTCCTGCGCCATCGTGCCGATGCCGAACCGCGGACCCGCGGCCAGGCGCCAGTTGAGGCCGAGGTTGTCCGCGAGCTGCACCGGAGCGTCCGCGCAGACAGCGGCGACGAGCGTGTCGGACGCACGGAGCGGGTAGGGCAGCGGCTGCGAGACCGCTCCGTTGATGGCCGCGAAGCTCTCCGCCTGGAGGAGCTGCGGTCGCCGCTGCTCGAAAGAGAATTGAGGCGGTGCAAACGAGCCGGCGTCGGACGTCGAAAGTGATGCGGCGCGCAGCTCAGTGAGCGACATCATCCAGCTCGGGGCATTGGCGACGGCGGCTGCCTCGTATGCGCCCGGCGCGGCACTGAGGGTGTCCAGCACCATGTCGCCGTCGAAGTTCGACCGCACGACGTAACCCGCCCCGGCGGTCGTTACTGTGGCCTCCGACGACACCCACGAGAAGAGCAGCGAACCCGGCTCGGTGGTCGCAACGACGCCGCTGCGGAGCGGGTAACCGCCGTCGGCCGTGAAGCCGCCGGTGCCCTCGAGGTGGCTGGTTGGACCGATCACGTCGCCTTTGGACAGCCCGGAGTACTCGAGCACGATGAGCTCGGATTGGGTGTTGAGCGGCACCTCCGCGGTGACGCTGAAATTGGCGCCGCCCACGACATTCGTCGCCACGAAGACGAGCTGCTGCGCGAAGGGAAGTCCCGCGAGGCCGCTGAAGACCTCGTGCGCGGGCACGTATCGGTTCCCGTAGTTGTCGGTGACGATCGGTATCTCGCCCGGGAGCGCCCAGTTCGTCGCCACGACCACGGTGTTGCCCGTCGCGACAGGCCCCGGAAGGAGGACGGACAGCGGACCGCCGGAGGAATCGTTCTCGGCTTTCTGAACGAACACCGGAGCCGCGGAAGCGGACGCCGCCACGAGTGCAACGATCGCCGCTGACCAGCCTCTTCGCACCCGTCGACGATACTTCACGAGCGGCTGCGCGTCGGCTCGGCTGTCAGAAGTAATCGAACTTTGGAGGCGCGGCGACGCCCTTGAAGTTGCAGTGGATGTTGGCGTCGCGCGCGACTTTGCTGATCAGCGGCTCGGCGTCGGGCGTGAAGTAGATGCGCTGCGGATCGCCCACGACGTTCGGATCCTGCTGCACCCTCGCCTCGAGCGCCTTCAGCACCTGCTTCCGGAACGTGACCGGCAGCTTCGCGATCTCCTTCGCCATGCCCTCCGTCTCGAGCGTGCCCATCACGAAGCGGGAGATGTTGTTCGCTCCGGCGCCTTTGTTGTCGTTGCTGAACGCGTCGAAGTGCTTCGTCAGCGCCTGCACGTACTCGGCGGCGGTGGCGTTCGCGGGCGGCTTGAAGGGCGTGGTGGGGACGTAGAGCTTCTCGGGCGTCGTCGTGTAGTCGGAGAGCTTCGCGCCCTTTCGTTCCGCCGCGAACGCGATCAGCGACTTCGCGAGGATGCTCTTCGCGTGACCGAGCTCCGCGGGGCTCAGTGTCGCGTTGCCGTCCGTGTTCAGCGCGAGCAGCTCCGCCTTTGCGTCATTGAGCACTTTCTCGATGCTCGCGAGGTCGCGCCCGCCTTCGTTCTTCGCACGGTTGATCGCATGGCCGAGCACGTCCGCCGCCGCGGCATCCACTTTCCCGCCGTAGGTGATCTTCGCCCTCGCGAGCTCGACAGGGGTCATCACCTGGTCGCCGTTGTCCGTTTTGTGCACCAGTCCGGCGAGGAGCGTGACCGCGGCGTCGAGGTCCTTCTTCTTGAGCTCCGACGGTTGAGGCTTCGGAGGCAGCGAGGTCTCCGCGACCTTCCAGAGCTCCGTGGTGACGTCCTTGAGCGCCGGCGGAAACGCGTTCAGCTCGCCCTGAGAGATATCCGAGGGCCCCTTCGCCTGCTTTCCGCCCTGCGCGAGAAAGAGATCCTGAAAAAGCCCATTCACGCCCGAGGTGGTCCCGTCCATCACCGCACCGAACGCGTCGGAGACGCTCACCTTCGCGTGCGAGGACTTGCGCACGGCCTCAATCCGCTCGCGCATGTACTGAGGGAGCTTGCTCGCTTCCGTCTTCGTGAGAGCGCCGTCCGCACCCGCGGCGTCAGTGATGAGCTTCAAGGCAGCGGAGCGAAGCTGATTGATGTTCATGGTGCCCCCCGGGCGGTGCTGCGTTTTCGACGCGACAACGGCAGGTCAGCAGGTTCAGTGCGACGTGTAAACCAATGACGGTGAACTCGTCCGTGGTGGCGCGCCTGGTCATGCGCGGTCGCCGCCGTCGGGCTAGGCTTCGTTTCTCTCGAGTGAAGGGAGACGCTTGGCAATCGTTCGGTCTGTGCTTGTGTGGGGTCTGTGCTTCGGCTTGTTCGCCGCGGGGTGCCAGAAGAAGCCGCCGGTGGAGAGTGATCCGAACGCGTGCCCGTCGGGATGCGCGTCCGGCGAGGTGTGCAAGCTGGGCAAGTGCTTCCCGGCCCAATGCGAGACCGAACGCTGTGGCGCGCTGGAAGTCTGCGTCAACGGCGCCTGTGCGTCATCGGCGTGCGTCGGCGTCGCCTGCCCCGGCGATCAGCTGTGCGCGGACGGCAACTGCTACCCGCGCAAGTGCGGCGCGGACTTCTGCAAATCCAGCGAGGTCTGCCGCGACTCGCAGTGCGTGGATGCGCGGTGCGTGGGCGTCCAGTGCGGCGCGGACGAGATCTGCGCGTCCGGACGGTGCTACTCGCCTTCCTGTGGCGGCCAGGCGTGCGCGGCGGGGGCGGTGTGCGAGGCGGGGAGCTGCGTGGAGCTCGCGTGCGCGGGCATCGTCTGTCCGCAGGGGCTCAAGTGCGTCGC
>JBJMQN010000026.1:0-3946 GCA_045802665.1 Myxococcaceae bacterium
CCGGCGTCATCGCAAGCGTCGCGAGCAGGAAGATCAGCGCCACCAGTCCGAACCGATTCAGCATGAACGAGGCGGGGTTGGCAGTGAGGTTTCCCTGCAGCGCTCGGATGAGAATTTCCAGCGCGGGGAACAGCGAGCCCACGAACACCGCGGGCTTGAGCCACGGGTGCGGCGGTCCACTTCGTCGAGGCGCGGCGGCGGCGGTGGCCATGGGCGTCAGAAGTTCTTCCGGAGATCCATTCCGGCGTACAGGCTCGCGACCTGCTCTGCGTAGCCGTTGAACGGGAGCGTGGGACGGCGGCGGAACTCACCGATGCGGCGTTCGCTGGCCTGACTCCAGCGCGGATGATCCACCTCCGGATTCACGTTCGCGAAAAATCCGTACTCGCTGGGCGCCGCGGAGCTCCACGTGGTCTTCGGCTGCTCGGAGACCAGCTGAATCCGCACGATCGACTTGATGCCCTTGAAGCCGTACTTCCACGGGGTGACGAGCCGAAGCGGCGCGCCGTTCTGATTCGGGAGCGGCTTTCCGTAGAGCCCGTGTGCGAGCAGCGCGAGCGGATGCATCGCCTCGTCGATCCGCAAGCCCTCGACGTACGGCCAATCCAGCACGCGGCTGTTCTGTCCCGGCATCTGCTGCGGATCATTCAGTGTGGTGAACGCGACGTACTTCGCGGCGCTCGTGGGCTCCACCTTCTTCAGCACAGCGCCGAGCGGAATCCCGAGCCACGGGATCACCATCGACCACGCCTCCACGCAGCGCATCCGGTACACGCGCTCTTCCGGCGGTGACCATTTGATCAGCGTGTCGATGTCCACGGTCTGCGGCTTGCTGCATTCGCCGTCGATCACCACCGTCCACGGGCGCGGCTTCAGCGTGCCTGCGTTCTCCGCGGGGTCGGTCTTGTCGAGGCCGAACTCGTAGAAGTTGTTGTAGTGCGTGACGTCGTCCAGCGACGTCTTCGGCTCGTCCACCGTGAAGCCGGAATTCGGCGCGGCGGCGACCTGCGCGGGCGCGCTCACGCCCGCATCCGCTGTAGCGGACGCCGCACCCTTTCCTTCCGGCCGACGACCGCCATTGGTGATCAGCGTCAGCGCACCGCCCACTCCCAGCGTCGTCGCGGTGAACAGCGCCGCGTTCTTCATGAACTCGCGGCGGCGGCGGTACAGCTCTTCGGGTGTGATCTCGGACGAGGGCGGAGGCTTGGGATCGTTGGCCATGGACTCAGAGGTTTGGTCTGCCGGCGAGCGCCCAGCGTTACATGACGACGCACCGCTCGTACACGGTGCGTCGGTGTGCGACTCCCGGTCGGGCTACTTCGCCTGAGCGGCGAGCAGCTTGTCCGCGGTGACGAACTTCGGCTCGATGTCCACGGGCACCTTCTTGAGCTTCTCGAGGATCTTCTGGACCTCGGGCCGGATCACCGCGCGTTCGGCGAGCAGCTTCTGCGCCTTCGCCTTGTCGCCGTTCGCCTGAATCGTCATCAGCTCGGCCGTCAGGTTCTTCACCGCCTCTTTGATCTTCGTCGCGTCCACCGTGAACGTGCCGTCCTTGTTCACCTTGAAGGCGCCCGCATCGAGCAGCGTGTTGAGCTGCAGCGCGATTCCCTTGCCGTGCGCCTCCGACAGCCCGAAGCGGATCGACCGGAACGACGACGCGAGGAACGTCGTGTACATGGTCTTCTCCATCTGCTTGTCGAGCACGCCCTTGTCGATGAGCAGCTGCAGCGCGAACAGGCCGGAGATGTCCGCCTTCGCCTCCTCGAGCGCCGAATACGTCTCCTGAAGCTGCTGCCGCACCGTCGTGTCCTGCCCGTTGATCTTCAGCGTGTGCGGCCCGAGCCCGTGCATCAGCTCGTGCATCAGGATGTGCGTGAAGAACACGTCGAACGCGACCAGCTTCTGATCCGCCGGCGAGAGCGCGACCTTCGTGATCGGGATCAGCACCTTCTGGAACTTCGCCTCCTGCACGTTCTTCAGCATCGTGCGCTTGGTGCCGACCTGCTTCTCGATGCGCTCGTCATTCGGCAGGTTGTACGCGGCGGTCTGCACCGCCTTGTTGCCGTCGCCCGAGCAGAACACCTCGTTCACGACGCGGATCGGCGCCAGCGCCCCGAGCTTCGGATTGCGCAGCTTCGGATCAATCGGGAGCTGGTCTTCGATGCCCTGCAGCTCCGCGGAGAACTTCTGCAGCTTCGCGGTTTCCGCGTCGTCGCGCACCGTGATGAACGATTCGAACGCGGCTTTGTAGTTGAACCACTCGTCCTCGTAGACCTCGTAGGGCCCGATGGTCGGCTCGATGGAGGAGTCCAGGTCCATCCAGGCGAGATCCGACGCGTAGTAGTCGTTGGAGAGGAACGCGTCCGCGCGCTTGTCGAGGAACGCCTTCAACTTCGGCTGGCTGGTGAGCTTTGACGCATCTCGGAGCAGCTGCGCCGCGAGCTGCAGCTCGCCCTGGTATTCCTCGGAGTAGGGAACGATCACGAACTTGCCGGACGGATCTTTGCGGAGCGTCGTGAAGAAGCCGGACGCCGCATCCTTCTGATCCTTCGGCAGCGCGTTCACCCACTTCTCCACTTCCTGCTTGGTCGCGCCGGCGGGATAGAAGTTCGCCTCGGCCGGCTTCTCGGGAACGCCCGCGATGAACGCCGCGTTGTGATCGAGCCGCGACCACGGGCCCTTGTTGATCAGAAACGCGTGCAGCCGCGCCTTGCCCATCGGCGTCTGATCATCGAGCAACGTGAGCAGCACGTTCTCGTTCCCGGCCCACGACTGGCGGAGGAACAGCGCGTCCATGATCTTCCCGGCCTCGATCAACTTCGCGAGCGCCTGCTGCTCATTCGCCGGCATCTTCGAGAGATCGACGGTGATCGGCACCGCTGCGAAGCGAGCGCTCTGCGCATCAAGCTCCTGAGCGGACTTCGGCATCGCGGCAGGCTTCTGTTCCTGAGCGGCGGCGGTCATGGCGAGGAGGACCCCGGCGAGCGTCATCATTTTCATGGTGCGGCCTTCTACCCGCTTTCAGAGCCGCTGGGTGCTGTTAGAAGCAGCGCCGCCATGGGCTACTCCTTCCGCTTCAAGATGCCGAACGCGAGCTGGCGCGAGCTGCTCGCGCGAATCCAGAAGCAGCTGCCGGCGGACCTGCGCGTGAGCGTGGAGAAGCCGGAGCTGGGCTCGAAGAACAAGGCACCCTCCGCGCTGATCATCTTCCGCGATCGTCTGTCCACTCGAGGCGTCGAGCTGCTCGAGAGTGAAGATCGGCTCACGCTGCGCATCCCCGCGTTTCCCTCGCGCGAGGACGTCACGTTGGGACTGCATGTCGCGCAACTCGCTGCGGAGGAGTTGGGCGGTGAGGTCGAGACGATCGATGGCGTGCTCGCCGCGAAAGATCTCTTCGCGGACAAGATCGCCGAACCGATCGGCAGAGCGCAGTCTGGAGATCTCGCCGCGCTCAACGCCGCCGTCACCAAGGGCGAGACGCAGCAGTTCATGGGCGCGGTGCGGCCGTTCTTCATTGGTCCCCGGCTCTACGAGGAGCTGCGCAGCAACACCGCGCAGGAAGGCATGATGGAGCGCGTCGTGCGCGCGTTTCACACGACGCAGTGGATTCACCTCAAGGGCTTCCAGTCGGCCACGATCCTCGGACTGCGAAAAGGAGCAACCGACTTCACCGCGAGCGCCTGGTCTCCCGGGCCCGGACATCTCTTCGCGCCGGTGGACATCGTGCTCGTGAAAGCGCCGGGACAGCCGCTGCGACTTCCGTGGGCAGGATTGCAGCCCGCCGCACAGGAGCGGTTTCGGTTCCTCGACGAGAAGCAGGTGCTCGTGCTGCCGATCACGGAAGCGGAGTGGCCGGAGATCATCTCGCGAGCCGAGGCGTTGCTGGGCGTGAAGAACTGACGTCCGGAGGAGCGCGACTTCAGCGTTACGTACGTCCTGAACTGCA
>JBJMQN010000493.1:0-2312 GCA_045802665.1 Myxococcaceae bacterium
CTCCTCGCCGAAACGGTCATCGAACAGTGGGAAACGGCTGTGGAATGGCATGACTTCTCCTCTCGTCCGGGCACACGCGTCGCGTCCCGGGAAAAGCGCTGCAGGTAGACAAAGAGCCTCAGGCTTCGCGGCCTCCCGAGGAGGTCCGCAGCCATTGACGGGCCCAACGTAAGCGGCGACCTCGGGGTGTCAAGGCGAGCCGAAACGCCGCGATCCGCCGAGGGATTTTCGGACGCGCCTGCCCGCTTACTTAGCGATGCGTTCGCCGACGCGATAACCCCATGCCGGAAGTCCGCCCTGCGGCTTCGGCCCGAGGTTCACCTGCACATCCAGACCCGGCCGGCGGAGCGTGACGACCGTGCCGTCGAGGGTGACTTCGGGCCACCGGGAGATCTCGTCCAGGTGCCGCTTCCGAAGCGCGATGAGCTCGCGGTAGGTCGCACGGAGCTTCTCGTCCCCCGGCCGCTGCAACTTCGAGCTCTGGAACGTCTCCTCGCTCTGAGGATCCGGTACGTCTCCATGGCCACCGCTGGCGATGAACTCTGCTTTGCGGCCCTCGGAGACCGCCTTCGCGAGTCCGGGATCCGAGTGGCTCGTGAAGTAGAGGAACGGCCGGGTCTCGCCCCGCTCCTCGCCCATGAAGATCATCGGCAGGCCGGCACCGAGCAGATACGTCGCCGCGATCGCGGGCAGCGCTTCTTTGGGGACCAGCGTGGAGAGCCGCTCGCCGCGGGGACGGTTGCCGACCTGATCGTGGTTCTGCGCGCAGGTGACGAACGCGGTTGGCGGCAGTCCCTTCGTCGGCGTGCCGTGTGGCTTCCCTCGAAACGGCGACTGCTGGCCCTGGTACACGAACCCTTCCGCGAGCGCCTTCCGCAGATGCTCCCACTCGCCGAAGTCTTTGTAGAAGTGGCCGCGCTCGCCCGTGAGCAGCGCGTGCAGCGAATGGTGGAGATCGTCCGCCCACACCGTGCTCATGCCCCAGCCCTTCGGCGTGGGCTCCACGAGCTTCCGATCGTTCAAGTCGCTTTCGGCGATGAGGTGCAGCGGCCGTCCGACCTCTTTCGAGAGCACGGCGACTTCGTCCGAGAGCTCCGCGAGGAGGTGCTTCTCGCTGTCGTCGGGGATTGCGTGCACGGCGTCGAGCCGGAGCGCGTCGATGTGAAAGTCTCTGAACCACTGCAGCGCGGCGTCGATCACGAAGCGCCTCGCCGGCTTCGCGTCCTCGCCGTCGTAGTTCATCCCGTCGCCCCACGGCGAACGGTGACGCGAGGTGAAGTACGGCGCGAGCTCGCCGAGGTAATTCCCCTCCGGACCCATGTGGTTGTAGACGACGTCGAGTGCGACCGAGAGACCCAGCGCGTGAGCCCGGTCCACGAAGCGCTGCAGCCCTTCTGGCCCGCCATACGCCTCGTGGACGCCGTACATCGCGACGCCGTCGTAGCCCCAGTTGCGAGCGCCCGGGAAAGGCTGCACGGGCATCAGCTCCACCAGCGTGACGCCCAGCTCCACCAGTTCTGGGAGCGCCTTCGCCGCGGCGTCGAACGTGGCTTCGTCCGTGAACGTGCCGACGTGCAGCTCGTAGATGATGAGCTCTTTGAGCGCGTGGCCTTTGAATGCTGAGTCCGTCCAGCGGAACGCCGAAGGATCGAAGAGCTGCGAAGCTGCGTGCACGCCGTCCGGCTGCCTGCGCGTGGCGGGATCCGGTCTCACGCGGTTCTCGTCGAGCACGAGCGCATACCGGCTCCCCGCCTTCGCGTCCTTCACCGTCGCGGTGTGAAAGCCGTCGTTGTCGCGGACCATCGGAACGTCCCGACCGTCGAGTCGCAGCTTGAGCGACGGGACTTTGGGAGCCCAGACCGAGAACGACCATCCTTCCGGGGTGCGACGTGGACCGTGAGCGCGCTTCATTGAGCAAAAGCTAGGTGCGTGCCGCGGATCCTGGAGTCCCGAGTTCCGCTCAGGCGGCGCGCTTGTGCGGCGTTGAACGCCTGGCGGCGCGCTTTCGTCGGGCAAGCTCCTTTTCCATCATCACGATGGGATCCTGACGACGGGCCTGCCGCTTCGACGTCTTCGTGAGGAGCTCCACCAGCGCGCGTTCGCTGGCGTGCAGCGCCGCGGACTTGTGCGCGACCAGCTCGTCCACGGTCTCGAAGTAGTTCGTCACGACTTCGCCGCGGTCGTACGCGTTGAATACCGCAGGGTAGATGTACGACGACTTGCAGATCGCCGGCGTGTTGCCCAGCACCTCCGCGGTCTCTATCACAGCTTGAACAATCTTGCGCCGCCGCGCGCGGACGCCCTCCTCCGAG
>JBJMQN010000494.1:0-4553 GCA_045802665.1 Myxococcaceae bacterium
CTGCTTCCGCTCGCGTCCTTTGCCGCCATGAACGACAGCCCTCCACGCGACAGTTTCCTCCGCGACTTCGCAGAAACCCGGCGCTTCCTCTCCGGGCGGCCGAGCAACGCGAAGATCACCCCCGACGGCACCACGGTCCGCTTCCTGCGCTCGGGCAAGCGCGACGCGGTGCAGACACTGTTCGCCTTCGACGTGGCGAGCGGTCAGAGCAAAGAGCTGCTCACGCCTGCGAACCTCCTCAAGGGCTCCGAGCAGACGATGAGCGCGGCGGAGAAGGCGCGACTGGAGCGGCAGCGGATCTCTGCTCGTGGCTTCACGCACTACGATCTGTCGAAGGACGGCACGAAGATCGTCGTCGGGCTCTCGGGAAAGCTCTACCTCGTCGATCGCGCGAGCAACAAAGTGACGCCGCTGCCCACCGGTGACGGCGTGATCGATCCGCACTTCTCGCAGGATGGACGACTGCTCGGCTACGTGCGTGACAACGATGTCTATGCGCTGGACCTCGCGAGCTTGAACGAGACGCGCGTCACCGAGGGCGGCACCGAAGAGGCGCCGAACGGCCTGGCGGAGTTCGTGGCGCAGGAGGAGATGTCGCGCTTCTCGGGCTACTGGTTCTCTCCGGACGGGACGCAGCTCGCCTACGAGCACGCGGACCACAAGGACATGGAGCGCTTCGCGATCGTCGATCCGATGCACCCGGAGAAAGGCGCGGACTCGTTTCCGTACCCGCGGCCCGGGCAGAAGAACGCGACGGTCAGCCTGTTCGTGAAGAAGGTCTCTGGCGGAGAGCCGGTGGAGGTGAAGTGGGACAGCGCGAAGTATCCGTACCTGGCGACGGTGGTGTGGCCGAAGAAGGGCGCGCTCTCCGTGCTGGTGCAGAACCGCGAGCAGACCGAAGAGGTGCTCTTCGCGGTGGATCCTCAGACCGGCACGACGACGAAGCTCCTCACCGAAAAAGACGCCGCGTGGATCAACCTCGATCAGGACTTCCCGCACTGGCGCGACGATGGGCAAAGCTTCCTCTGGTACACCGAACGCAACGGCGGACCGGAGATCGAAGAGCGCGACAGCAAGGGCGCTCTCAAGTCTTCGTGGGTGAAGCCGGATGCGGGGCTCGGGATGTTCGTCGGCCTCGATGAGAAGAGCGGCACGCTGTACTTCGTGGGCTCACCGGACGCGACGGAGCAGGTGCTGTGGCGAGTGACCGCCGGCGGAAAGCCCGAGCGCGTCCCGCTGCAGTTCGCGGACAAGTCGAACGATCACGGCTGGCAGCTCGCCTCGATGTCGCAGGACGGAAAGCTCTTCGTGGTGAACGCGACGTCGGCGACCGCGATGCCTCACACGGCCGTGTACCGCGCGGATGGCTCGCGAGTGGGCGAGCTGCCCTCGGTCGCGGAAGAGCCGAAGCTCGTCCCGAACGTGTCCTTCCGTCAGGTCGGAGAGCGGAAATGGTGGTCGGCGCTGATCCTCCCGAAGGATTTCAAGAAGGGGCAGAAGTATCCGGTCATCGTCGAGGTCTACGGCGGCCCCGGCCACGCGGTGGTGCACCGCACGATGCGCGAGAATCTCCTGCTCCAGTGGTTCGCGGATCAGGGCTTCATCGTCTGCAAGTTCGACAATCGAGGGACGCCGGGTCGCGGGCGCGAGTGGGAGCGCGCGATCAAGTACGACTTCGCGACCGTCGCGTTGGGAGATCAGGCGGCCGCGCTCCACGCGTTGGCGAAGGAAGTCCCGGAGATGGATCTGAACCGCGTCGGCATCGAAGGTTGGAGCTTCGGCGGCTACATGTCCGCGCTTGCGGCGGAGCAGAAGGGCGACTTGTACAAAGCTGCGGTCGCTGGCGCGCCGGTGGTGGATTGGCTCGACTACGACACGCACTACACCGAGCGCTACCTCGGCGTCCCCGAGGCGCACCCCGACGCGTACAAGGTCAGCTCGCTCCTCACGTATGCGCCGAAGCTGTCGGGGAAGTTGCTGCTCATCCACGGCACCGCGGACGACAACGTGTACTTCTTCCACTCGCTGAAGCTGTCTGACGCGCTGTTCAAGGCGGGGAAGCCGCACGAGATGCTGCCGCTGTCCGGGTTCACGCACATGGTGCCGGATCCGTTGGTGACGGAGCGGCTGTGGACGCGGATCGCGCAGCACTTCAAAGACAACCTGCGTTAGCGGATCTCCGGCCGCAGCTCGGTGAGATTCGCGAGCAGATCGCTGCTCAGTGCGTCCACGCTGACTGGGTTCTCGAGATACTCGTGGATGTACTGAACGACGACGGCGCCTTCTCCGACAGCGGACGCGACGCGCTTCGCTGAGCCGGAGCGGACGTCTCCGACCGCGAAGACTCCGGGCACACTCGTCTCGAGCCTCATTGCCGTTCGATCGGGGACCAGCGCGTGCAGCGTCGAGAGCCGCCGCCCGGTGAGGACGAAGCCCTGATCATCCCGCTGCACGATTCCTCGCAACCAATCGGTGTGAGGCAGCGCGCCGATCATGACGAAGAGCATCTCCGCGGGGACGGTCGTTTCGACTCCGGTCCGCAGGTCTTTCAGCACGAGCCGCTCCAGCGCGCGCTCGCCCACTGCGTCCGCGACCTCCGTGTTGAGCCGCACTTCGACATTCTGGAGGTGCGCGATCTGTTGCACGAGGTAGTCGGACATTCCGCGCCCGAGGTCCGGGCCTCGCACCAGCAGCGTGACGTGGTTCGCATTTTCGGCGAGGTGGATCACCGCCTGTCCCGCGGAGTTTCCCCCTCCGGTGACGAACACGTTGCGGCCGCTCGTCACGCTGTAGTCGGCCATCGCTGTGTAGAAGACGCCCGCGTTCACCAGTCGCTCCAGCTTCTGGATGCGGCGGTAGTTCGCGCCGGTCGCGATGATCACCGCGCTCGCCGAAAGCTCGGTTCCGTCGGAGAGTGCGAGCACGCGCGATGCGCCTCTTGCCTCGAGCCCGGTGACCTCGCGCATGAAGACGTACTTCGCCCCGAACAACCACGCCTGCTGATACGCGCGCTGCGCGAGATCCGTCCCGCTGATCCCGCGGGGGAAGCCGAGGTAGTTGCGGATGAGCGTGCTCGTTCCGGCCTGACCTCCCAACGCCTCGCGTTCGATCACCACCGTGCGCAGTCCCTCCGATGCCGCGTACACCGCCGCCGCGAGCCCTCCCGGCCCTGCACCGACGATCGCCACGTCGCACTGCTTCACCCGGCGACTGGTCACCCCGAGCGCATCCGCGAGCTCCGCATTCGTCGGGTTCGAGAGCGCCCGGCCGTCGAGGAGAATCGCCACGGGAAGCGCTGCGTCGCTGAAGCCGATGTCGCGGAGGAGCCCCTGTCCGTCTTCGCTCTGCGTGCTGTGAAAGCCGAAGGGGATGCCGTTTCGCTTGAGCAGCTCCTGAAGGTCGTGCGAGCGCGGTGAGTGCTCGCTCCCGACGATGCGGACGATCTCCAGCTTCGGTCCCCACGCCTGCGTCCACTCCGAGAGGAACTCGGTGATGGCGGGGTAGAGGTGCACCTCGGGGGGAGACCAGGGCTTGAGCAGGTAGTTGTCGAGCTGCCCGAACGCGCAGCCCTGAAGAATCGCAGGCGCCGAACGGTGGTCACCCCACGGGACGAGCAGCGCACGCTTGGCCGCTCGCGAGATCTCGCGCGACTTGCCGAGCAGCTCGATCCCTTTCATCTCCTCCATCCACTGAGACGCGATGATCAACGCGATCTCTTCGTGCTCCTCCTCGACGAGCTCATGCAGGTGCCGGAGCGCACGCTTCGCCGAGCGATGCGGGATGACCCGATAGTCCGCGCCGAAACGCCGCAGCAGCGCGTCCAGCAACGCGGTGAGCGAGGACAGCTCGTCCTCGACGATCATGATGACCGGGTGAATCCGCATCGACAGGTCCCTTGAAGAAGGATCGGGACCTTTTCTCGCGCATGCACCGTTGGCGCGGAGCAGCGATCGAACCGCGAGCGCGAGAGCAGGGAAGCTCAGCGTCCGGCGCTCAGGTCAGCTCCAACTCCCGGATGCGAGCTGCCGCACGTTCCCGCAACAGCGCCTCCGCCTCGACGGGCGACAGCGAGTGGCGCTTGCAGAGCTCGAAGGTCCAGCGGCGGATGTCGCGGATCAGCGCGCGCCGCGGAACGATCGCACAGAGCAGGTGGTAGCTCGCGGGCCCGAACACGCACGCAACGCCCGCGGCGATCAGCGTCATCTTCAACATGTGCGTCGGTGTTCCACGGACATACGCGACGAACGCGACGAGGTAGACAGCCGCGCCGAACAACACACCGCCGCCGAGCGACAGGCGCCAACGGTTCACGTGATCCGGCCACGCTTCGTTGATGCGACGGAGCAGCTCCGCCGTCGCATCGTCCATCGGACGAAGGCGAGCGATCGGCCGGGCCTCTTCGTCCGGACGACGATCGGGCACCGTCCATTGCCTGGCCGCGAGCGGCTTCATGGCACGACGTCACTTTCAGCGCGACCCGTCCAGGGCTGCGGCGCCCCGTCACGTGTCGTTGCGATCGGCTCCCACGTCTTGCAGCTCAGTGGGGCGCCGCC
>JBJMQN010000495.1:0-3590 GCA_045802665.1 Myxococcaceae bacterium
CGGCATCCAGCTCGTGGACCTCAACGGCGACGGCATGCTGGACGTCCTCTACACCAATGGCGATTCAATGGACAGTAATTATCTTAAGCCGTTTCACGGCGTAAGTCCAGCGCGGCCGTCTCCTGCCGGGAGTCGATGTCCACCAGCGTGTCGCCCGCCTGCACCTTCGCGCCGGGCTTCACGTAGATCTTCCGCACGTAGCCTGCGACCTGCGGCAGCACGTTCACGCTCTGACGCGACAGGAGCGAGCCCAGGTATTCGCTGGTGTCGCGGACTTCCGACGGCGAGAGCGTGAGCACCTCCACCTCGCGCGGCGGCGGGGCAGGGGGCGGGCCGCCCTTTTCGGAGCAGGCCCCCAAAGACAGCGCCAATAAAACGA
This sequence comes from Myxococcaceae bacterium, assembly GCA_045802665.1. Classification (GTDB taxonomy): domain Bacteria; phylum Myxococcota; class Myxococcia; order Myxococcales; family Myxococcaceae; genus JBJMQN01. Next base: position 380 of record JBJMQN010000495.1, read on the forward strand.
TCAGCCTTCGCACCGCGCCTCCGTCATCAACGCGTCCAGGCGAGCCTGGACCAGTTCGTATTCGCGCAGCGCCAGCGTGAGCTCCGCCTGACGCAGCACGATCGCGCTCTGCACCAGCTCCAGGCTGGTAGAGCGACCAATCTCGAAAGACTTCCGGGTCAGCTCATCCGACCGGCGCGCGAGATCCCTCGCGTCCTTCGCCGACTTGAAGAGCTCCTCCGCCACCTCCACCCCGCGCCGCGCCCGAGCGACCTCGAACGACACGCTGCGCACGGTGAGCTCCGCGGACTGCACGGTCTGCTCTTCGATGCCGCGCCGCTCGCGGACGAGCCCTTCTCTGAGCCCGCCTTCCCAGATGGGCACGGTGAGCACCGCGGAGATGTTCCACGTCGCCACCCGGCCAAAGCCCGGATCCGTGGTCACGCCGAGCAGCGTGCTGCTGAGGCCGACGCTGGGCAGATAGCCCGCGCTCGCCTGCTCCGTGTTCTTCGATGCGGCCTCCACCTGCTTGCGCGCGGCGACGACATCGGAGCGGTTCTCCACGCCCGGCTGCGCGGTGCACGAACGCTGCGCCTCGGCGACGAGGCCATCCATCGCGAAGCCCGGGAGGATCCCCACCTCGTCGTTCACGCCCACCGCGACGCCCAGCGCTTCTCGGGTGCGTCTGAGCTGTTCGTCACCCGAGACCAGCGCACCGCGCGCGACGGCGACGTCTTGTTCGCCGCGGACCACATCGAGCTGCGTTCCGGCGCCGAGCTCATACGTCCGCTGCGTCAGCGCCGCCCGCTCCAGCGCGAGCCGTAAGCCCAGCCGGTTCAGCTCCGCGGCACGCTCCGCCGCCAGCACGGCGACGAGCGATCTCGCGAGCCCCTGCGTCACCCGGCGCTTCGCATCCTCCAGCTGCGCTTCCGCGCTCTGCTGACTCGCGCGCGAGCTCGACATGCCGTTCCACGCGGTGAGGTCGAAGAGCGTCTGGTTGGCGGAGATCGCCGCGCTGCCCACGACGGGGTGCGTGAGCTTCACCGTGCCATCGGCGGTCGCCGCGAGCGCGCCTGCAACGATGGGCGGGTTGTCCGGATGGAGCGCGTCCATCGAGCCCTGAGCGGTGAAGCGGAGGTTCGGCAGCAGCGACGACAGCGACTGCTTCCAGCGGCCCTCGGCGCGGAGCACGCCGGCCTCCGCGGAGCGGAGATCGGTGGAATTGGCACGGACGAGGTCCATCGCCTGCTGCCAGTTGGCGAGCTCATGCTTCGGACGAGGCGCGGGCTGCAGCATGGGATCGTCCAGCTTCGGCTGAAACTGCCTCGGCGCGGGCAACAGCGCGTCGGTCCCTGCGTCCGCGGATTGCGCCAGCGCGCCCGTCGCGAGGAGCGAGGTGACGGCGAGGATGAAGATGGAGAAGCGCATGAAAAAGGCGGCGGTCTGCTAACGGCGGTCCGATGTATTTGCCAACAGTTGTCTATGTCAACTATGTAGAAGGGGTGAGACTCGCCGAACAGATCGGTCGCCTGTCCAGGGCGTCCGAGCGACGCTTGACCCGTATGCTGGCGGCCGAGACGGACCGATCCTTCCTCGAATTGCGCGCGCTCAAAGCGATTGAACGCGAGAATGTCCGTACTCAAGCAATGCTCGCTGAGCGACTTCTGCGTGATCCGCCGGCGGTGAGCAGGCTCGTGGACCGGCTCGAAGAGGACGGACTGCTGCGGCGCCAGAAGGGGCCGGACCGCAGATCGGTGCGGCTCGAGGTGACCGCCGCCGGGATGAAGGAGATCGCCCGGGTGGACGCCGCGCTGGACTGGCTGGAGAAGGAGAGCGCCTCGGCGCTGACCGCGGCCGAGCTGAAGACGCTGAAGGGTCTGCTCGACAAGCTGCTGGATACCTGGTGCCAGCTGAAGAAGAAGGGGTCAGCGGCGACCCCGAAATCGCGTCGCTGAGCGACCAGCCGAGCCGGCAGATCTGCGCTGTCGCCTACATCGGGTGGGCGCGTACGCTTCCTCCGATGTCGCGGAAGCTCCTCCTCCTGTTTGCCTCGGTGATCCTCGCCTGCGGTCCGGCGCCTCATGCGCTGCCGGATGGTGGCGCACCGGATGAGCAGGACTCGGGCAGCGTCGACTCGGGAGCTCAGGACTCGGGCGATGCGGACGCGGGCGCGCCGGTGGATGACGCCGGACAGCCTGATTCCGGACAGCCTGACTCGGGGAAAGTCACCGACGCAGGAGATGTGGACGCCGGTGTCCTCGACACGTTCCTGCTCAGCGCCCCTCCCGCGTTCAGCAACGACTCGGACGCGGGGTTCACGTTCAGCTCGGATTTCGCGCTCGCGACCTTCGAGTGCAGCCTTGATTCGGCGAGCTTCGCAAGCTGCTCTTCGCCGTTCGGCTACTCCGCGCTGAGCGAAGGCGGTCACCTCTTCGCGGTGAGAGCGGTGGACGTGGACGGCGGCGTGGATCCGACTCCGGCCACCGCATCGTGGTCCGTCGATCTCACGCCTCCGGACACGACGCTCACCAGCGCTCCATCCGGCGACCTGTCGGTGAACTCGGCGACCTTCACCTTCAGCTCCGAACCGGGTGCGTCGTTCGAATGCTCGCTCGACGGCGCTGCGTTTACGCCTTGCGCGTCCGGCGCCGGCGTCAACTACCTCTCGTCCGGCCCGCATAGCTTTGAGATCCGCGCGAAGGACGAGGCGGGCAACGTCGATCCCACGCCCGCGTCCGCGAGCTGGAACGTGCTGCCGGGGACCACGCTCGTGCGGATCGTCGCGGCGAACACGAGCAGCGGGAATCTGCAGAGCTACGATCCCGGCGAAGGCATCCGCATGTTCGAGGGCCTCCACCCGGACGTCGTGCTGATCCAGGAGTTCAACTACGGCACCAACAGCAGCACCGATCTGCAGACGTTCATGAACGTCGCCTTCCCGCCGGGCTACAGCTTCTACCGGCAGCCGGGCTCGCTGCAGATTCCGAACGGCGTCATCAGCCGCTTCCCGATCATCGCCTCCGGGACGTGGGACGACACGCTGGTCAGCAACCGCGACTTCGCGTGGGCCCGGATCGATCTCCCGGGCACGAAGGATCTCTGGGCCGTCAGCGTGCACCTCCTCACCACCTCCGGGACGAACCGCTCCGGCGAAACCAGCGCGCTCGCCGCGTTCATCAACGCGAACGTGCCCTCGGGCGACTTCCTCGCGATTGGCGGCGACTTCAACACC
>JBJMQN010000496.1:0-6890 GCA_045802665.1 Myxococcaceae bacterium
CACACTAACAAAACACGACCCAATAACAAACTCAGCCACGGCGTGGACGGCACCGCGGCGGACGCGTGCCTCGCCGGCTTCGCGACGTCTGCCTGCAGCCACGATGGCCCGTTCGTGGCTACCCCCGCGTGCAACGGCGTGCTGGTGGGTCTCGCGGCCGCGGGCGGTGACTGCCTGCTCGACACCGGCATGGACTGCGCGCAGGGCGGCGGCGGCGCGTTCTGCGACATGGGCACCACCCAGACCTGCCCCGGCAAGTGCACCCCGAAGTTTCAGAGCGAGTTCGTGGACGCCGGCGAGGACGACGTGGGTCAGTGCGGCGCAGGCCTGTTCTGGTACGACATCTCGACGGACAGCGTGAACAACGACGTGCACGGCACCTGCCTCAAGGACGTGGACGCGGGCGCCTCCTGCGCCGCGCCCACGCAGTACGTGAACGCGTTTGATTCGCTTCAGTGCGCGCCGGGGTCCTTCTGCGACACCAACGACACCTGCTCGCCGCTGCTCGCCTCGGGCGCTGCCTGCAACGACGACTTCGAGTGCCAGCCGCAGTTCTTCTGCGAGGACACCTGCGGTGGCCTTCCGGCGGCGGCCGCTGACTGCGGCAACGGCAACGTCTATTGCCAGCTGGACCTCGCCTGCAACTTCGACACGTTCAAGTGCGTGGTGCCGGGCGCTCCGGGTGCGACGTGCTCTGACGATCACGAATGCAACAGCACGAGCTTCTGCAACGATCCGAACTTCACGGGCGGCACCTGCGAGACCCGCGTCGACGGCGGCGTGGCGTGCACCGGCAACGACCTGCAGTGCCAGAGCGGCTACTCGTGCAACAACGACACCTGCGCGCCGATCGGCGGGGTGGGCGCGCCGTGCGGGTTCGAGACGGACTGCCAGTTCCCGCTGGACTGTGACTCCACGAACCACTGCGCTCCGCGCGCCGCGTGCCCGTAGCGCATTGCCGCTGAGCTGAGGATCCGCCGGCGCGTTCCCGCCACTCGGGGGACGCGCCGGTTTCTTTTTGGAGCGCGCGGGCCCACCAGCGGCGCTGATCGCCCGGCTGCTGATCGACCGGAAGATCTGGAGCCTGTAGCAGTTTGTTTCAAGCGCGCCCCAAGTCCCTCTACAATCCGCGCCACCGCATGACGCTTCGCCCGCTCGCCCTCCTCGTTGTTGCGCTCTCCTGCCCTGCTTTCGCCGCGACGACGACCGTCCTGAACCGGCGGATCGGGTCCGGGCAGACCGTGGCCAAGGCCCTGTATGACGCGGGCGTGCAGTCGGCTCAGGTCGACGCGCTGGTGAACGCGCTCTCCGGCGTCTTCGACTGCCGCAAGTCCAACGCGGGCGATCAGCTGCGGCTCGTCGTCAGCTCCGGCGAGGTGGACTTCTTCGACTACCGCCGCAACGCGCTGGAGGAGTACCAGGTGCGGCGCGATGGCGAGAAGCTCGTCGCGAGCAGGCGCGAGGTCGAGTTCGAGAAGAAGGTCAGCACCGTGGAGCTGAAGGTCGGCTCTTCGATGTGGGAGGCCGCGCTGACGGCGGGCGAGGATCCGTCGATCGCGATGGAGCTCTCCGACGTGTTCGCGTGGGACATCGACTTCTACCAGGACGTCCAGAAGGGCGATGTCGTCCGGATGGTCGTTGAGAAGGTGATCAGCAAGGGCCGGCTGGTGCGGTATGGCGATCTGCTCGCCGCGAAGTACGAGGGCAGCTCCGTCGGCAAGAAGCAGGTGTACCGGTACCAGCTGCCGGATGGCTCGTATTCGTATTTTCAGGAGGACGGATCTTCCGCTCGGAAGAGCTTCCTCAAGAGCCCGCTCAAGTACGCGCACATCACGTCGAAGTTCGGGAGCCGGTTCCACCCGGTGCTCAAGTACGTGAAGGACCACAACGGCGTGGACTACGGCGCCGCTGTCGGCACTCCGGTCTGGGCGGTCGCTGACGGGACCGTGCTCAAGGCGACGTATGACGGTGCTGCGGGCAATCACATCTGCGTGCGGCACATGAACGGCATCGAGACCTGCTACCTGCACCTGTCGAAGTTCGGCGAGGGCATCCGCGTGGGCGCTCGGGTGTCGCAGAAGCAAGTGATCGCGTACTCGGGCAACACCGGGCGCACCACCGGGCCGCACCTGCACTTCGCGATGAAGCGCGGCGGCGGGTTCGTGAACCCGTTGAACCAGAACTTCCCGCGCGCGGATCCGCTGCCCCAGAAGCTCGTTCCCGATTTCAGGGAGAAGATCGCCGGGTATGTGAGCTCGCTCGACGCGCTCCCGGTGGCCGCCGTCACGCAGTAGTCAGCGCGGTGTGCCGAATTGCCGGACGGGTGGCGGTCCGCGTTTCGTGACCACCCCACCCTGCTGTGGGTTCTGCTAACAGGGGCTCCCTTATGGTGAACCCTGTCCCCTTCCCCCGGACGGACGACCGCATCGGCATGAGCGCGGAGTCGGTCCGGCGTTCGTTCCTCGAGCACATCCGCTACAGCCGGGGAAAAAACCTCGATACGGCGACGACGCATGACCGGTTCATGGCGCTGTCGCTCGCGGTGCGCGACCGGCTCTCCGATCGCTGGGTGAAGACCGCTCGCGCCTACTACGAGCACGACGTGAAGCGCGCCTATTACCTGTCCGCCGAGTACCTGCTCGGCCGCGCGTTGGGGAACAACCTCCTCAACATGGGGCTGCTGGATGTGGCGAAGGACGCGCTGCGCGATGTCGGCGTGGACCTCGAGACGCTCATCGAGATGGAGCCGGACGCGGGCCTTGGCAACGGCGGCCTCGGGCGGCTGGCGGCGTGCTTTCTGGATTCGATGGCGACGCTGGGGCTGCCGGGCTTCGGCTACGGCATCCGCTACGAGTTCGGCATCTTCAGTCAGGACATCGTGGGCGGCTATCAGGTGGAGCGCGCCGACGAATGGCTCAAGTTCGGTAACCCCTGGGAGATGGTGCGGCCGGAGAAGGCGGTGCCGGTGCGCTTCTTCGGGCACGTGGAGACGCATCAGGCGGCTGATGGGCGGTCCGTTTCGCGTTGGGTGGGCGGCAAGACCGTGGTGGGCGTTCCGTACGACACGCCGGTCGCGGGCTACGCGAACAACACGGTGAACACGCTGCGGCTCTGGCAGGCGCGCGCGTCCGAGGAGTTCGACTTCCGGCTCTTCAACGACGGCGACTACGAGCGCTCCGTCGTCGAAAAGAACGACTCGGAGGTCATCTCGAAGGTGCTGTACCCGAACGATCAGTTCCAGGCGGGCAAGGAGCTGCGGCTCAAGCAGGAGTACTTCTTCGTCGCCTGCTCCATCGCGGACATCGTGCGGCGGTATCTGAAGGGCCACCCGGACTGGAAGGACTTCCCGAAGAAGGTGGCGATTCAGCTGAACGACACGCACCCGGCGATCGCCATCGCGGAGCTGATGCGGGTGCTGGTGGATGAGAAGCGGGTTCCGTGGGACGACGCGTTCGCGCTGACGCAGGCGACGTTCGGGTACACGAACCACACGCTGCTCGCAGAGGCGCTGGAGCGGTGGCCCGTCAGCATCTTCGAGCGCGTGCTCCCGCGGCATCTGCAGATCATCTACGAGCTCAACCAGCGCTTCTTGCGGCAGGTGCAGATCCGCTACCCGTTCGACAACGGCCGGATGGCGCGGATGTCGCTCATCGAAGAGGGCGCGGAGAAGCAGGTGCGGATGGCGCACCTCGCGGTCATCGGCAGCCACAGCGTGAACGGCGTGGCGGAGCTGCACACGAACCTGCTCAAGCGGGATGTGATGCCGGACTTCGCGGAGATGTTCCCGAAGCGCTTCAACAACAAGACCAACGGCGTGACGCCCCGGCGCTGGCTGCAGTACTGCAATCCGCGGCAGAGCAAGCTCATCTCCTCGCGCATCGGCGATGGCTGGCAGGCGGATCTGGATCAGCTGAAGAAGCTGGAGTCGTTGCAGAACGACACGCAGTTCCTCAAAGAGTTCCGAGCGGTGAAGCGCCAGAACAAAGAGGAGCTCGCTGAGCGCATTCGCGATCTCGTCTGGGTCTCGCTCAATCCGGACGCGATCTTCGACGTCCAGATCAAGCGGCTCCACGAGTACAAGCGGCAGGTGCTGAACGCCCTGCACATCGTGTCGCTCTGGATGCGGGCGCGTGAGAACCCGAGCGTGACGATTCATCCGCGCGCGTTCCTCTTCGCGGCGAAGGCTGCGCCCGGGTACAAGCTCGCGAAGCTCATCATCCGGCTCATCAACGGCATCGCCGAGGTGGTGAACCTGGATGCGAAGCGCACCGGCATTCAGGTGGTGTTCCTGCCGAACTACCGCGTGTCGCTCGCCGAGCGCATCTTCCCCGCCTCCGACGTCTCCGAGCAGATCTCCACCGCCGGCAAAGAGGCCTCCGGCACGGGCAACATGAAGTTCGCGCTCAACGGCGCTCTGACGTTGGGGACGTTGGATGGCGCGAACATCGAGATCCGCGACGCGGTGGGCGAGGAGAACTTCTTCCTGTTCGGGCTGACGGCGGACGAGGTGATCGCTCGCAAGAAGGAGGGGTATCGGCCGCGCGAGGTGTACGAGAAGGACTCGATGCTCAAGGCGGTGATTGATCTCATCGGCTCCGGGTTTTTCTCGCCCGAGGATCACAGCCTGTTCAAGCCGCTCGTGGACAGCCTGCTGGTCCACGACGAGTACCTCGTGCTCGAGGACTTCCGGGCGTACGTGGAGGCGCAGGAGCAGGTGGCTCGCGCGTACACGGATCCCGAGGCGTGGACGAAGAAGTCGCTGCTGAATGTCGCTCGCGTCGGGAGGTTCAGCTCGGACCGGACGATCCGCGAGTACGCGAAAGAGATCTGGGACATTCACCCGGTGAAGGTGGAGCTGTGATGCGATCGCTCGGCGTGGCGGTGCTGCTCTTCGCGGTTGGCTGTCAGCGGCACACGGATGAGGCCGCCGCTCGGGATGATGCGGGCGGGCCGGCAGTGGAGAGCTCGCACGTGCACACCGCGACGCCGGTGGAGGATGCGGGTGTGGTGCTGTCCGCTCGAAATCAGGGCGCGATGATGGCCCCGGGCGCCGATGCCGGTGAGGGCCACCCGATGGTCCCGCACGGCGATGCGGGCGCGGAAGCCGGTAATCCGGGGTCCGGGCTGGTTCCTCCTGCTGGCAAATCCGGTGGTGACGCCGGGATGGGCAGCGCGGAGACCGCTCAGAAAGCGCACCTCTATGTCGTCCGCGACAGCAAGCTGCGCTGCATCGTCGCGCCGTGCATGAGCCTGGAGGTCATGCCGGTGGACTCGTCCGAGCCCACGCAGAAGGTGAGCGACCTCGATTTCACCGCCGCGAAGATTTCCGACGACGAGCGGGCGGCGGCGATGGCCCGCGTGAATTCGAAGGCGGGCTTGAAGGTGGCGGGGACGGTGGTGGACGGGCCGAAGGGGCGCGGCGGGGTCGCTCGGGTGATGAAGGTGGAACAGGTGTTCGCGAAGTAGCCTTCTCGCAATCGTTTGCGAGGAGGTCCGTATCCCTGCCGACGGCGCTGACGTCGCCGCGGGAGAAACACAGTGGATACGAAGACTTGCGCGTTTTGCCAGGCTGAGATGTCGACCGGTTCGAGCCGCTGCCCGGCTTGCGAGGCGCGTCAGCCGGGTCATTCGATGCACCGGGGACATGCGGACAAGGTGCTCGCGGGCGTGTGCGCGGGGCTGTCGGATCAGCTCGGGATCGACACGGTCATCATCCGGCTGTTCTTCGGCATCGCGGGGCTCGTCTCGCTGGGCACGGTGTTCTGGGCGTACCTGCTGCTCTGGGCGCTGATGCCCGAGCGTCCGGGCGTCATCTCACCGGCCGCGAAGGCGATGAAGAAGGTGAAGGGCTGGTTCACCGCGGGGCCGACGGGACAGCCGACGCCGGAGTAACTCTTCGCGCGTCCGGGTGTAAGTTCCCCGGCCATGCGATCTCTCGTTGCTCCCCTGCTCTTCGCGTCGCTCGCGGCATGCACCGCGAGCAGGTCCGCGGGTCCGACGCCCGTTGAATCCGAGTCCGCTTCCGCGAAGGAAGCGCTCCCGTTCATCGAAGATGACTACGCGCGCGCGGTGACCGAGGCGAAGACGAAGAAGCTGCCCATCTTCGTCGACGTCTGGGCACCCTGGTGACACACCTGTCGCTTCATGAGGGCGTACGTCTTCACCGACGCCGCTCTCGCGAAGCACGCCGGGCGGTTCGTCTGGCTGAGCATCGATACCGAGAAGGATCAGAACGCCCAGTTCGTGGAGAAGTTTCCCATCGAGAGCTGGCCCACGCTGATGGTGCTGGATTCGTCCGGCGAAACGCCTGCGCTCAAGTGGGCGGGCAGCGCGAACGTGCAACAGCTGGAGAAGCTGTTCGACGACGCGGAGCGTGCGCTCGCCAGCAGCAAGGGCACTGACGCCGAGGGACTGCTCGCCGAGGCGGACCGGCTGAATGCGCAGCGGGCGTATCCGGAGGCGGCGCAGAAGTACGGCGAGGCCTTGAAGGCATCCGATCCGAAATGGGAGCGGCGAAACCGCACCGTGGAGTCGCTCACGATCGCGCTGTATCAGGCGAAGCGATACCCGGAGTGCGCTGACGTTGCGCTGCGCGAGCTGCCTGCCATGCCCCGCGGTCCTTCGTTCGCGAACGCCGCGGCGATGGGGCTGTTCTGCGCGATGGAGGATGATGCGCCCACGGGCAAAGACCTCGCGGTGAAGCTGCTGCCGTTCGCGGAGGAGGCTGTGAAGGTCCCCGGAATTCTCGCGGACGATCGCAGCGGGCTCTACGAAGCGCTCGTCGAGCTGCGCGAAGACAGTGGCGACAAGGCGGGCGCGCACGCGTTGGCCGAACAGTGGATGAGCTTCCTCGAGAGTGAGGCCGCGAAGGCGCGGACTCCGGAGGAGCG